>CAIUZU010000160.1 GCA_903903705.1 uncultured Helicobacteraceae bacterium | reverse complement strand
GTTCAATCTTTATCATAATGAAGAAGAGAACAGTATAGAAAAAAAAGTTTCCAGAAATGACTTTTGCCCATGCGGAAGCGGAAAAAAGTATAAACAATGCTGTGGAAAAAGCGGTCCGAAAAAAGGTGTATTTGCCTCTTGAAAACGTCAATTGTTCCATATCTGGTAAAGAGATTTTTACGATTCGATAAAGAGCAGCCCTTTATTTTTCTATCTGCACTCTTAGCATTTTTAGGCATATCACTCGGCGTGATGGTGCTTTTGATTGCTATGGCACTTATGAACGGTTTTGATAATGAGTTTAGAAAAAAATTAACCATAATGAACTATCCTCTAACAATAATTCCTAAATTTTACGGAGCAGTAAATGATGAGCTGCTTTCAAATTTGGAGTCAAAGTTTCCAACTCTGAGTTTTAGTCCCTATGTTCAATCTGCGGTAATGGCTAGAAGCGGCTCAATGCTGGAAGGCGGCTATATTTTCGGTGTTGATTTTAAGAGGGAAGCCAAGGTAAACAGCGTACTTAAAGAGGCGATAAAAGATAAAGATTTTGATAAATTTGACGTGTTAATCGGTAAAACGCTAAGAGATGAGTTTGCTCTTCTTGAGGGTGATAAACTGATGTATATATTTACACATGTAGAACCGGGAGGAATGTCCGTTACTCCTAAAATCAAGAGATTTAACGTAAGTGCAGTTTTTGATTCTGGACTCTCTGCTTATGATAAGGCCTACAACTATACAACTCTTTCATCACTTCAAACGATGATGAGTTTACCTCAAGACCACTATAGCGGGATTCATATCTATTCAAGTAATCCGCAAGAAGATATACTCAAAATTAAAGAACTTCTTCCAAAGAGTGTTTCCATAAAAGGGTGGTGGGAAGAGAATGTAAACTTTTTTGCTGCCCTTGAGCTAGAGAAAGTTTCGCTATTTATCGTGCTAATGCTTATTATTTTAATTGCGGCAATAAATATCATCTCTTCGCTTCTTATGACTGTAATGAACAGAAGGAGTGAAATAGCACTTCTTCTTTCTCTTGGTGCTACCTCTGCCGAGATTAAAAAAGTGTTTTTATATTTGGGCATTGTTATCGGAGTGAGCGGTATTTTAGCAGGGATAATCCTTGGTATGAGCGGTTTATGGGTGCTAAGTACATTTGACATAGTTCATCTGCCAAAAGATGTTTATCCGACATCTACTCTGCCGCTTGATTTGAGTGTTAAAGATTTTCTGCTTATCGTTTCTGGAGCATTTGTAATCGTTGTTGTATCTTCTTTTTACCCTGCAAAAAAAGCAAGTGAAGTAGATATTTTAACAGTTTTAAGAAACGAGTAGAATTTTTTTCTACTTATTTCTTATCATCGTCAAGGAATTCAAACGGATACATAAGCGTTCTTTTAATAATATTAAAGGGTGCTGCAGCTATATCTTTGGTTACTTGAGTATTTACGTCTGGATTCTCAAGAGCACCGCTTAGCTTTAACGTAGTAGATATATTTTCTTTTCCTAGTAGAATGTGTCCTATAAACGGTATTTTAGAAACCGAACTTCCAATACCGGTTATTAAACTTAGATCCATATTGATACTGTTATTTTTTATACTTGCTTCACCAAGCCCCACAATTTCAATCTCTTTTGACTTCAGATAGATATCGTTTATTTTGTAGATCTCATCTTTGTATTTAAAGTTCATATATGCACTTTTTGCAGCAATTCCGTTTTGGTTATATCCAGGAAGAGAGAATGTAACTAAAGAGGGAACGGTATTTACAAATGCAAGAATATTATTTAAAATTTTATAATCAAGAATAGTTGTATCTCTTACATAAAGAGTACCGCTATACTCTTTTGTTGAGCCATTGATGTAAAACTCCAAAGAGCCGCCTTTAAACTTTGAGAGTGAAAAAAGTTTTCCCATAAACTCATCGTTAAAATTTTCTCCATATAAGTTTAAAACATCATTGTACAACTTGAGAGTGGCTTTTCCTTGTCTATGTGTAAGTTTTGCGTTAAGCTCTTCATTTAGATATTGAATATGAATGGCATCTGAGATTATATGTCTGTTTTCGCTTAGATATAAATAGGAGTTGTCTGCCTCAAAATAGATATCTCTGCTCTTTTTCTCTTTCTTATCCTCTTCCTCATCTTTTGTACTGTTTTTATCGGTAGCAAAATTTAAAATCTCATCTAAATTTATACCGACATTGGCTGTTTTTATATGTATATCATCTTCTATTTTTACATCAACCAAATCATTCATTTTAAGGCTTATTCCCTTGTCTTCTTCATATTCGCCGTTGATACTGTAGTTTTCTAAAGGAGTGTTTTCTACAACAAGAATTTTATATTTATAGTCTGTATTAAGGGAAAATTTCATTTTTGCTTCATCATTTTTTTTATAAAGCACAAACTTTCCGTTTG
>CAIUZU010000159.1 GCA_903903705.1 uncultured Helicobacteraceae bacterium | reverse complement strand
GTGTAAAGTGTGTCATGGAATTAATGCAGACGGAATTGATGGAGCAGCAGCAAATCTAAATAAAAGAATTGATGAAAAATCTGTTAAGCATGTTATAGAAAAAGGTTCAAACAACAAGCTTTTAGGTATGGAAATGCCTATGCCTGATCGTAACGGTCTCTTTAATGCAAGCACGGGTGCTTTGATTACCGATGCTGAGATTGAAACAGTTTCAAAATTTGTTGCAAACAAAATGAGCGGCAACGGAGCTGAGATATTTGCAGGAACATGTGCTTCTTGTCACGGTGAAGATGGTAAAGGTTTAGACTTTGTTGCACCAAGTATCGCAACATATACGCCTACTTTAGTTAGTAATGTTCTAACACACGGTAAAAAAGGTGTTATAGGTGTTATGCCTAAATTTGACAGACTCAATGATAAGCAAAAAGAAGCGGTTGGTGCTTATATCACTAGCCTAAACAAATAAGGAGTCAGGTATGAATGAAAATAGAAGCGTATTTGCTCTGGATGGAATAACGGGCATGTTGATTGCAACTGTATTGTTACTGAGTATTTTAGTCGGATTGACAATTTGGGGTGTTGGTGTTCAAAACGCTAGTGCAAGTAATTTTTATGATATAAAAGATGAAGCATCAATTAAAATGTTCGGCTCAAAACAAGCTGATCATGTTGTTAATGCTAAGTAAAGGATAGGTTATGGAAAAGATAATTTCATGGGGCTTGGTTATAATGGCTCTCTATACACTTTATGCGGTTTTAACACCAAATCATCTATATATCGGTTAGGGAATTTCATTGAAGTTTTCAAGAGGGCTTTTGGCCCTCATCCTCACACTTTTTTTTAGTACTTCCCTTGGCGCACAATATTTATATAAAGATGAGATAATTTTTAATCCGTTGTTTAATGCAGAAGTTGAAAAATTAGGTTTAGAACTCTACCAAAAAACAGGAATTTCTCTAAGGTTAATAATGCTTAAAGAGCTGCCAAGCGGCATGAGCATAGTCGATTATGAAAAAGAGCTAATGAAAGATTTTAGTGAGCCTACTATTTTGCTTACTTTTTCAGAGATGAACTCTAAAGTAGATATTCTGGCAAATCCTGCATCTTTATATGAGTATTTTGATAAAAAACAGATATTAAGTCCGGTTGCTTCTGTCGTGCAAGCCTTTACAATGGCACTTTTTTATAGTGACGGCTTCTCTTCATTTAAAGAGATAGCATCTAGTTACGGCGGAACTATTATCCCTCTTTTAGCTCAAAAAGCAAAAGAGGGTGAAGTTCTGGGCAAGTACTCAGGCTCTATGTTTAACGGTTATGCCGACATCGCAGAGCAGGTTGCTTCAAGCAAGGGCGTTGTTCTGGAAAACGCAGTCGGAAGTGCAAATCAAAACAGTATAATGGTCGTAAAAGTGCTGTTTTATAGTTTTATAGTTTATGGTATATTTATGTATATTAAGAGAAAACTATATAGAAAAAGGCAAAAAATTGAACAGAAATAGCGGCAGAATTTGGCCATACGCAATCGGTGCATCTATTATATTTATTTTTGGTGCATGTGTCGCAACTATAGTCGTAACAGGTAAAGCACCTGTTGAGAAAAGCGATACTTACATGATGGGCTATCATGAAGCGGATGCCAAAGCAAACGATATTATAAAAGAGGCAATCGATTTTAACAAAAAATATAAAATAGAGTATTTGACGGATGATCTTAACTCGCAAAATTGTGTGGTTAAGTACAAGGTAAGCGATATAAACTCCAACTCTGTAAATAATGCAGATATTAAGATTATAGTAACTAGACCCGATAATCATAAACATGACCAAGAGTTAATCAATCCTGCTGTTGAAGGCGGAGTTTATACATTTAGTGCAATAAAGCTCCCACTTGAGGGAAGATGGGACATTATGGCAAAAGTAAGCATTGATGGTGTTCAAAGATTTTATAATATTAAAACGGATACAAGAAGCAAAGAGATCATAGAATATTAGGTTATAATAAACCTATGAATGAATCTCTAATCGTCCTTCCCTCGGCTCGTGCAATCAGAAATAAGCTCTTGGGCGTAGAGGGTGATACTCTCTTCCTGCCCAATTTTATCACTATGAGTGATTTTATACCCAAACTCTGCATCGTCAAAGATTTTAAAACTTTAGATGAAGACGGCAGAGTTCTGCTGCTTTTAGAGGCATCCGACTTTAAGGCTTTCTCAAACCTACAGATTCAAAGAAACTTTTTTACCTTTACCAAAAATTCATCATTTATCTTTAAATTTTTTCAAGAACTAAGTGCTGAGATGTTTGACATAAAAGATCTCAGCACATCAGATATTTACGGCGAGTATGAAGAGCATATTGCCATACTTCAAGAGCTGTACGCCAGATATGAATCTTTATGCAGCCAAAGAAAAGTGCTTGATAAGATATTTTTGTCAAAGCTATATAGTTTTAATGAGAGTTACGCAAAAACGCATAAAAATATAGAGCTGCATGTTGATGGACATTTGACAAACTTTGAACTTGAACTCATAAAAAAGTGCTGTGAGTTTAGCAATGTAGAGATTGTCTTTACTGCCACAAGGTTCAATAGTAAAATGCAGAGTAAATTTCTAGAACTCGGCATAACTCTTGAAGTCGGATTTGAGTATAAAATATCGCTCAACAAAAAAGAGATAGTTCAAAAAAAAGAGATTCTCCCAAACAGAAAAGTCACATGTGAATCCGTAAGTGAGCCTCTTTTACAAGCTGCGTTTGTCCAAAAAAAGATTTATGATTTTGTAAAGATGGGCTATGAACCTGAAAATATTGCTGTTATCTTGCCTGATGAGAATTTTGCTCAGATGCTTAAGGCTTTTGATGAGAAGTCAAACTTCAACTTTGCGATGGGTCAGCCTTTTAGCCAAACAAAAATATATGAGAAATTAAACGCTACATGTAAGTTTATTGAGCAGGATTCAAAAGAGAATGAAGCTAGAGTAAACAGAGCAGGCGATGAGTTTCTTAGAGAGCTTTTTGGAATCTACTATAAAAGTGCCGCAGATGTAGATATCTTAGAGTTTTTAAAAAAGTATAAAGAGAGTTTTTCAGATAAAAAAGAGTTAAAAATTTACGAAGAAGAGCTTTATAGTTTCAAAAATATTTTACCGTTTATGAAAGAAATGAGCGTTAAATCCCTCTTAAGTGTTTTTTTACAGAGGCTCTCAAAGAGAACGCTTGACGATGTAAGAGGCGGAAAAGTGACCGTAATGGGAGTTTTGGAGACTAGATCCGTCTCATTTGATGCGGTTATAATCGTTGATTTTAGCGACTCACATGTTCCAAAAAAGAGCGATAAAGATATGTTTTTAAATACGCATATCAGAGAGATGGCAAACCTGCCGACGATGAGCGACAGAGAAAACCTGCAGAAACACTACTACGAGATGCTGATAAACTCCAGTAAAGAGGTTGCGATCTCCTATGTAAAATCAAAAGAGAGCAGCGGCTCGAGGTTTTTAAAACAGCTCGGCATAAAAGAGAACAACGCTTACTCTGAGCATGATTATGCCCAACTTCTTTTAAAACGGGCAGCACAACATGTAAAAGAGGAGAAGCAAGAGATAGTTTTAGAGTACAGTTTTAGAGATAAAAAGCTCTCGGCAACAAAACTTAAAACCTTTTTGACATGTAAAAGAAAATATTACTACAGATACATAAAACAGATAAAAAACCATGAGATACCAAAGGATATGCCGCAGGAGTATGAGATAGGTCTGGATGTTCATGCGGCACTCAAAAACCTGTATGGCAAAAAAAGTTTCTACACTGATATGCTTGAGCTAAAGAGAGACTTGCACAAAGAGCTTGATGGTGAGTGCGGAGCGAGCGAACTTGAGAAGTACCTTATATCTATGCAAAAAAGAAGAATGGATGATTTTTGTAAAAATGAGATAGAGCGGTTCGCATGTGGATGGCAAGTTTATAGATGTGAAGAGAGTATACAGACGCAGTTTGCAGGAATGACTTTGGAGGGCGTAATAGATCGCATAGACAAAAGAGCAAATGAGATAGCCGTGCTTGACTATAAAACCGGCTCATATCCTCTCTACACTGAGAAAAACTTCACCGAGGCTACAGACTTCCAACTTGAGTTTTACTATCTTCTAGCAGGCGGATTAGGCAATATAACAGAGTGCGGATACTATGACCTAAAAGAGTCCAAGATTGTGAATGAACCGTTTTTAAAAGAGAAGCTAGAACTTTTACGCTCACATGTAAACGATTTGCTAAACATCGAAGATGTAAACTTTAGCAAGTGTGAAGAGGATAAAAACTGCTTGTTTTGTGAGTATAAAGTTATGTGCGGTAGAGAGTGAAAGAGAAAAAAGTTAAGAATATGACAAAATGAAATAGATTTACACTTAATTATGAATATATGTTAAGATTTGCGCAAAGGATAATAAATCATGAATGTTTATAACACAGATACGCAAATGCTAACTTGTACATG
>CAIUZU010000158.1 GCA_903903705.1 uncultured Helicobacteraceae bacterium | reverse complement strand
CAGGTGAAAAACGCCAAGAGATTGTAGATCAGCTATCACAAATTGTTAATTTTGTAGATAATTTAAGCGAACTAAACACTGATGGTGTTGATGAGAAGTTTGCTATGAGCGATGAAGCTACACTTTTAAGAGAAGATACTCCATACTGCAACTCTGCCATAAATGATAGTATCCTCAAAAATGCGCCTATGAGCAATGATCATTTTTTTGTTGTGCCTAAAATAATCGAATAAACTTAAGGATAAACCTATGAGTGAAGAAGAAAAAAAACCAATCGATATTAAAAAACTGCTTAAAAGTGTTTTGCACTTCGACTCTTCAGATTTGCATCTTGTTCCGGGGAGTGAACCGCAGATTAGAATTGATAAAGCATTAAAACCTCTTAATCTTCCTGTTTTATCCGCTAAAGAGATAGAAGAGATGGCATATGCACTTATTGAAGACAAGCAAAAGAAAATTTTTGAAGACAAAAATGAACTTGACTTCTCTTTTGAGCTGGAAAATGTAGGTCGTTTTCGTGCAAACTACTACCGCACAATAGGTGGCATCGCTTGCGCATTTCGTATGATTCCTATTGAAATACCGCCACTTGACAAATTTAACAATAATCCTATTTTTAAAGAACTTGTTAAAAAAGAAAAAGGACTTATTCTAGTAACAGGACCGACCGGCAGCGGCAAATCAACGACACTTGCGTCAATGCTTCATGAAATAAATCTTACGGCAAACAAACATATCATAACAGTAGAAGATCCGGTTGAGTTTGTTCATACAAATATAAAATCACTCTTCTCCCAAAGAGAAGTAGGTTCTGATACAAGCTCATTTGCAACAGCACTCAAATTTGCACTCAGACAAGATCCTGATGTTATACTTATCGGAGAGATGAGAGATAAAGAGACTATTGCAGCAGCCCTTACTGCCGCCGAAACAGGTCACATTGTTTTTGGAACTCTTCATACAAACTCGGCACCATCAACCATAAATCGTATCATAGACGTTTTTGATTCAGGTGAGCAGGCACAAGTCAGGGCACAGCTTGCATCTTCACTTATCTCTGTTATTTCACAATCTCTTATGCCAAGAATCGGTGGAGGTATCGTTGCGACACAAGAAGTGCTTATAGCAAATCCTGCAATTCAAAATCTTATAAGAGAAGACAAAGTACATCAAATTTATTCGCAAATGCAGTTAAATCAAAATGAAACTCATATGACGACGCAGACAGATCAGCTTTTAGCATTGCTACACAAAAAAACGATTTCCAAAGAGACTGCAATAGCAACCTCAAACAGACCTGAAGAGCTTATGAAAATATTAAGCAATCTATAAACTTTTTTTAAAATAATCACTATATACGATTTTTCGGAGCTTTTTTTTATATGAATATACTTTTACTCTCTTTGCTTTTTTTTATTTTTGCCATTTTTACAATGAAGTACAAAGAGAAAAAAAGAAAAAGAATTTTTTTAGATGTAGGACTATTTGTTCTCTTTGGCATACTTACGATAATCTATTTTGTAGCAAGCTATTTTACAGGTAACGGAATAAACGAAACGGTTTTAGCAGCTCTGAACTTAGGTTTGGGAGAAGCCGGATTTGAAGAGTATATTTTACTTATCCTTGCTTCTATTGCCTCGTTTATTATTCTGTTTGTTGCGGCTTTTTTTTACTATCGACATCTTGATACCGTAGTAGCTGCTAAACCGCAGAAGATAAAAGCATTTTTACATAACGGTTTTTTAATTTTGGCATTTTTGGCACATCCTTCTACACTAGATCTTAAAAATCTCTATCAAACATTAACGCTAGAACAAGCAAATGATTTTTATGAATACTATAAAATTCCTACCACTTCGGATCTT
>CAIUZU010000157.1 GCA_903903705.1 uncultured Helicobacteraceae bacterium | reverse complement strand
GTATTATAGGGACATGCTTCTACGCAAAGTCCACATTTAATACATGTTTTTAAAAAATCTTCCTCTTTTATAGCTCCGGGCGGACGCAGGAGAAGTTGTGAAGCCGTAACTTCATCAACGTAAGCACTCCATATAAATCCGCTCAATGCCGTTATTCCGGCACCGCGAGCCATATTTAGTATAAATTTTCTTCTATCGCTTTGTGTTTCGTTTTTCATTTCACAGTAAGTAGCTTTTATAGTTCAAAAACTACTTCTCCTTTTGTTTATTAAATTATGCTTTGTATATTTTTACAGCACATTTTTTAAAGTCTGTCTGCTTTGACATCGGACATGTTGCGTCTAAACAAACTTTATTGATAAATACTTTTTCATCAAACCATGGAACAAAGACTAATCCTCTTGGAGGTCTATTTCTACCACGAGTCTCTACCCTTGCTTTTACTTTACCGCGACGAGATTCTACCCAGCATAAACCGCCTTGTTTAAGATCTTTAGCTTCAGCGTCTTTTGGATGCATATAACAAAGAGCTTCTGGAACTGCACGATATAGTTCAGGTACACGCATAGTCATAGTTCCTGAATGCCAGTGTTCTAGTACACGACCGGTACATAACCAAGTATCATAATTCGCATCCGGCATTTCCGGTGGATCCATATACGGACGAGCAAAGATTTTCGCTTTATTTGTTAATGGCTTCTCTTCGCTGTCTTTATTTACTCCAGCTAAGTTACCGCTTTTGAGTTTCTTCGCAAGAGTTCCGTAGAATGCGTGTGAATTACCTGTCTCTTTTGTAGCTTTAGCTGCATATGGGTCATACTTAGCGTTAAATCTCCATTGAGTCTCTTTACCGTCAACAACCGGCCATTTAAGACCACGAACTTTGTGGTACATGTCAAACGGTGCAAGGTCATGCCCATGTCCGCGAGTAAATGCTGCATACTCTTCAAAAAGGTATTTTTGAATAAAGAAACCGTATCCTTCAAATACTTTTCCGTCACTTCCGACAACTTTTCTGCTGTCTCCGTAACCTTCACTATTGTCATATCCTTTTTGGATTGGATCATTTTGGTCAAGTTTGTATGATTTTGCAATATCGTTAGCGAATAGAATTTCAAACATTGTAGTGTTTTCGTTATATCCCATAGCTTTTGCTTTTTCTATCATGCTTGGAAGAGCTTCTTTTCTTGGACCTGATGGTGCATATCCGCCCCAAACGTCTTTAACAGTAAATCTTTTTGAAAGTTCAACCCATTGCCATGTATCACTCATAGCATCTCCAACTGGAAGTACTTGTTGTCTCCAGAGTTGAGTTCTTCTCTCAGCATTTCCGTATCCGCCCCATTTTTCATAGATCATAGCAGACGGTAAGATAAGGTCTGAAACTTTTGCAGAGATACCAGGATATCCATCAGAAGTTACGATGAAGTTGTCCATCTCTCTTGCTGCTTTAATCCAATGTTCAGCTGAAGCAGTATCTTGATATGGGTTACAAACGTTTACCCATGCAAATTTGATAAGACCATCTTCGATATCACGGTGAATTTTCATGATATGTTGTACACCGACAGGATTTAAAGTTCCCTCAGGAACCATCCATTTATTTTCAGTGATTTTTCTGTGCGCAGGATTCTCTACCATCATATCGGCAGGAAGTCTGTGTGTAAATGTACCTACTTCACGAGCAGTTCCACAAGCTGAAGGTTGACCTGTTAATGAGAACGCACCATCACCCGGTTTTGCTTGTTTGTTTAGTAAGAAGTGAACGTTGTAAGAAAGAGTATTACACCAAGTACCGCGTGTATGCTGATTCATACCCATTGTCCAGAAAGATACTACTTTTCTACCTTTTTCAATATAGAGATCTGCTAATGCTTGAAGTTTCTTTTTGAAATCTTCAATGCTCTCATCCGGATCACCTTTAACGATTTTTGCAGTATAGTCAAGTGTGTAAGGTGCTAAAGATTTTTTATAATCTTCAAAAGAAATTTCCCAATGTCCTAAGTGACCTGGAATATGAGTCATAGTGTCACCGGCTTTGTAGCCGAACGGCTCTAACGCAGGACCCTCTTTTTGAGAAACAGTAGTCTTCATCTCCTTAGATATGATTTCCATCTCTAAAGCAGTATATTTACCCTCTTTAATAGATTTCTCATCACTTCTTCTCATACCGTAACCGATATTTACAGGACCAGCCGTAAAAATCATATGTTTTTTAACGAAATCCCAATCAATTGTTTTTTCAGCATCATCTCTAAACACAATTTCTCTAGCAACATAGTTCCATAGAGCTAAGTCAGTGTTTGGTGAGAAGATGATTTCAATGTCAGCTAAGTCTGAAGTTCTATGTGTATATGTTTGGATAGATATAACTTTTACACGCTCAGGATCTGAGAGTTTTCTATCAGTAACACGAGACCAGAGAATAGGGTGCATCTCAGCCATATTTGAACCCCAAGATACGATTGTATCTGTTAATTCAATGTCATCATAACAACCAGAAGGCTCATCCACACCGAATGTTTGATAAAAACCTACAACCGCAGATGCCATACAGTGACGAGCATTCGGATCTATTGTGTTTGAACGGAATCCGCCCTTCATCATTTTAAGAGCTGTATAACCCTCCATGATAGTGTACTGGCCAGATGCGAATACACCGACTGCTTCCGGTCCGCCTGATTTAAGTGCTTTTTTGATGTTTTTTTCCATCTCATCAAAAGCTCTCTCCCATGATACCGGAGCAAATTTGCCTTGCTTATTAAAATTGCCGTTTGCATCAACTCTTAATAAAGGCTGAGTAAGTCTATCTGCACCGTACATAATTTTAGCATTAAAGTACCCCTTGATACAGTTAAGACCACGATTTACTGGTGCAGCTGGATCCCCTTTAACAGCAACGATTTTACCGTTTTTTGTTGCCATCATAATACCACAACCTGTACCACAGAAACGACAAGCCGCCTTATCCCATCTCCAGTCGCCTTCAGCTTCTGCTGCCGCTGCTTCTAGCTCTACCGGTACACTCATACCAATCGCTGCTGCTGCAGATGCTGCTGCTGAACTTTTAAGAAATTCTCTTCTTGAAAGTGACATATTTTCTCCTATTTGATAATTTTTTAAAATATAGCAGTATAAAACTACCATATTTCAATATTTTGTTAAGGTGTCCATTAACGGATTTATAATATCACTTTGAGGCTCTTAAAATCTTTGACTTGAGTCAAATTGACAATTTTTGCCACTTAAATTTGATTTTTTTTAAAAAAAGTTTACATACGTAACATTTAAGATAAAAATAAGTTTTTAAAATTATTTAAGTTCTTGGCAGCTTTTGATAAGTTTGTCTAACTCATTTTTTAAGTTTGTGAGCTTTTTTGTCGAGTTAATCAGCTCTTCAGTTGATTCAATAACCATATCTTCACTGTTGTTTAGATGTTTTGAAATAAGTGAAGTGTCTTTTAATTCATCTAAAATAGTATCAAATTCATCCGTTAACTCTTCTAGTTTTGATGAAGCTTTTTGTGATTGAAGAAGTGCTTCGTTTGAGTATTCGACGGCTGAATTGATTTTTTTGATAAAACAGTTTATCGTATCGCTTACTTCAACGATTTCGCTCTCGCTTTCAGCTTCAACTTTTAACGGAATTAAGTTTGATATATCTTCGTTATTTACAAGCATTTTTGAGTACTGCATAAAGGAATCAACATGTGCTTCTATAGATTTTAGCTGCAAAAGAGAGTAGATAAAGAGTATAAAAAGTATAGCTCCGGAAGAGTATTGAAAACTTTTGATAAAGTTGGTTTTATCTTCGCTATGATTTGTGTACATGGTTACAAGTCTGTCAACATTATTTAACAGCGTGGCGTTGTTTTTGTATATTGAAGCAACGATTTTCTCAAGTTCATCTGTTCTTTGACTGCTTAAGTTCGCAAGCTTTTTAAACTCTTCAACATCTTTGTAAAAACTCCCCCATAATTCGCTAACTTCTAGGAGTTGGTTGGATATCTCATAAGTCGGTACTACAAGTATTCCTTTATCTAGATTACCGTGTCTTAGAGTGTTTAATCCATCTATAAACTCATTGCATGCTTCATCTAACTCATGAAAATCTCTCAAGGAGTTGTAGTGTGTGTAGAAGATGTTTTTTGCTATCTTTTGAGTGAGCATTCTTTGCTTGCCTGCAATATTTATAAGCAGAGCGTCCTTGATATTTTGCTGATTTAGATATATGGTAGTTGCTATTACGCTTGCCATTAAAAATATTAGCAATGCACCTATGAGTTTGATTTTTGTACTTATTTTGTTTGATTTTATCATGATGCATCGCCTCTATATATATTTTGGAGCATTTTTTTGTTTAAGATTACAATATTTGAGCTTTCAATATCAATTGCGGCACTTCTTTTTAGTTTATTTAAAACCCTAGAGAGAGTTTCCGGCTGAATATGGAGCATAAAAGAAATTTCGTGTCTTTTGAGTGAATTAAACATTTCCAAATCGTCACATAGAGAAAAAGCAACTTTTGCAGTTGCGTCAAAAACAAGTTCTCTATTTACAACACAGTGAAGTTGCTGGGTTTTTAGCAGTATCTCATTTATAAACTCATTGTTTAGTATATTTTTAGATAAAAACTCTGCTTTAAACTCCGAAAAATCAACTTCTAAAATTGTGCTTTCTTCCATAAATTCTGCATTTGAAAAACATCGTATCATGTCATTATCTAATGTTGTAAGCTCAGAGATAAGAGAGTTTTTATGTATGTAGTAGAGAAAAATTTCATTC
>CAIUZU010000156.1 GCA_903903705.1 uncultured Helicobacteraceae bacterium | reverse complement strand
CCGGATAATTCTCAGTCGTGTCTCTAGTTCGATTCTGATAACATCGCTTTCTCGACTTAGGGAGAGAATTAGGATATCCTTCTTCAGTGAGTTTATAAGACGCGTTGTCTCTCTATATTTTCTCTCGCTGTCTAGGATCATGGTGAGATTTTGCAGTTCTGAGTCAATGATACCAAGATATTCAATAGCGCGATCACGCTCTTCTTTAGTGATTTCTTGGCTAGAGCAACAACTACCCATCGTCTCTTAATAAGGCAATAGAGATACAAATTGATGGTATGGATGCAGTGGTACTTCTTTCATAGAGCATGTAGAACAAATCACAAGTTTACACTGCTGACATAGGAACAAATCATTGCTGGTGCAACATCGACAACAATATTGTGTTTTGTTTTTGTAGCACTCTTCACAAAATATCTCTCCATCATCCAAAATCAGATCTTGGGTACATGCACAACGACAGCATAATGGGACGGTCATCTTGTTTATGAGATAGAACTATCTTATAAACTATGATTTCAACACCAAACATATACTTTCTTCTCATTTTTTTCCTGCAACAAACTTCATATGTTTTTTACTCTTGAGATGTAATGTCTTGCCTTGTTCAGTAAGATACCTACCTCCACACTCGCACAATGTTTTTACTTTCTTTCCACCACGCACATACATCCCCATCTCCCTCGGAGTCAATTCCTTCCAATCAATTATTCCATCATAATACAGTTGGAGCATAATTCTACTCTCTTTTTTGCAATTCTCGCTCAAATTTTTCTGGTGGAACCAACAAAACTCTTTCTCCTCATCTTTCGCATCAATATCACTCTCATCTCTTCCAGCAGGATTACGGCAATGCTCACCCAAACTATGTAGATATTGACAGTAAAATTTAGAGGTGTTTTTCATCGTCGCTTTTCGCTTCAATCGAGCCTTCAATCGGGACTTCGTCCCTCCGCGCTCAGCGCTCGGCTCTCCGTGCTCCGCACTCTTAGTGCTCATCGTCGCTTCGCTCCTCAACTCACTTTGTTCAGTCATTGTTTTTTACTATCACACCATCATTCTCCATAGAATCACTTTTTCATTTGCTAAAATCAGGACAAAACCTATTTTAACTCAATTTAAGCAAACGCTACAACCGCTACAAAAATATTTTGAAATTGTTACCTATTTTGTAGCGGTTAGTTTTAGTTTACTCACATACTTATCCCTATTATTATACCGCTACAATTTATATTATTTATACTTATTTAATCACTTTATAGTACATCTTTCTCTCTGAACTAGCCGCTACAGAAACCTACAAAATTTTGGTCTGGAGTTCAACATTTTTTTTTATTCTATAGGAATAATATATTGAAACGTCTTAAAACCATTGTTATTTTGTAGTTTTGTAGCGGTTTCATTTTGTACACATAAATCCCTGTGTAAGTTGAAAAAACAATCGCTACAACCCTAAAATGGATTTTGTAGCGGTTGTAGCGATCTGTAGCGGTGTTTTCAGAGAAAAGTTTCTCTGAAAAATATTATATGTTTTTACTCATCAGGTATGAGTTGTGCTTCTTGTATTCTGTTCCTCAGTGCTTCCTTCTTCTCTTTCTTGGTACTGATCTTGAGTTGAGTACAAATGGCAATCAACTCTTTCACCTTCATTTTTGATAGTTCAGCATTAGTATAGATAGGTAAGACAACTTCAGGTTCAAAAACAAGTTTTACCTCATTTTTAACCTCTCTTTGCTCTGACTTCGTCTCTTCCTTGACTTCGAGGTCTCGTACCTCGACAACATTTTCACCAGCAATCTTAGTCTTGATATCGTCAAAGACTTCAGGGTAGTCGGCTTTCAAAATTCTCAAGAATTTCAAAGCATCTTTGTAGTCGTCATTACGTTTCTTCTTTGACTGTTTTACGAACAAATTGCATTTCTTCTTATTTTTTGCTCGGTACTGTACCATGTACTCAGCACGTGCTTTTTTCTGCTCGAGAGTTGCCATTATGTTATTACTATATGGTTTTAAATAGTTATTAGGGTAAGAAATTTTCATTTTTTCAAAGGAAAATTTTTGGTTTTACCGTTTTTTTGATATCAACTCATCAATGATTTTACTTTTCCATTTCCCACAATCTCTATACAACTTATACTTTACAATCGACGCTTCAGTGGGAGTTCTTGATGACTTCACACCCTCTTTTCCAGCACGATTATAGCGACATATCAATGTCCTAATCTTAGAAATTTCAGGGAATTTTTTAGAGTATCTCTTGTAAGTTTCATAGTTCGATTTAGGAAGCAATGGATTTACAACTTGATAGTTATATTTCGCTCCAAGTATCTTAATCCACGAATATTCTAGGTATCGTATTCTCCAATCTTTCATCCAGTCGATTTCATCCTCTACTTCAATCAAATCAATCACAACCATTTCAATATCATTCCACGCTTTTTCCAGTATAACATTCCAATGAAAAGGATGTTTCTTCTTCAAATCTGTTCCCAAAATACCGTTTTTATGAGCATTAAACCTTAGGACACAATTATTAGAAAAACCGACATACCAGTATTCATTAGTGGGATGATGGATGAATGCGTAAATATAAACGATAGTCATTTTTATAGTTTTTCCTAAAATTTGCTCAACTGTATCATTTTTTTATCTTAGGGTGAAAAATAGGTTTTTTCTTTTTTCTGGAGGAGCGAGTTATTGGGTCTAATAAAGAAGTAATT
>CAIUZU010000155.1 GCA_903903705.1 uncultured Helicobacteraceae bacterium | reverse complement strand
GCAGTAAATATTTCATGAAGTGTAACCTATCTCCTCTAAGTATGATTTATCTTTACTCCAGCCTTTTTTTACGACAACCTGCAAGTCAAGATATGCCTTCTTACCGCTTAGAGCTTCTATTTTTTCTCTGGAGTATTTTCCGATTCTCTTAATCGCTTCACCGCCACGACCGATGATTATCCCTTTTTGTGAATCTTTTTCTACTATGATGGTAGCAATAATTCTATCTATATTTTTCTCTTCAGAAATTTTATCGATAAGAACATCAGATTCATAAGGTATCTCATCACTTACATTTTGAAAAATACCTTCTCTTATAAATCCGGCATATATATTACGCACTAATTCGCTTGTTAAATCTTCAGGATCAAAAAGAAACGGGGATTCCGGCAGAAATTTTGATATGGTCTCAAGAAGATCTTTATGACCGACTTTTTTAGGCACCGCCATCGGGATAAGTGCTTCAAAGTCATTTGAAAATTTATTGTATTCAGCTATTCTCTTAAAGAGTTTCTCTTGTGAGACCTGATCTATCTTGCTTAAAACTATAATATGCTTAATTTTTGAGTCATTAATTTTTAAAAATTTTTCATAATTCTCAACGCTGTCGGTAACTGGCGCCAAATAGACTATCAAATCACAATCACCCATCGCTTTTAGTGCTTCATCAAGCATAAATTGATTTAAAACTTTTTCTCTCTCATGAAGACCGGGAGTGTCTACAAATATGATTTGAGTCTCATTATGCATCACTATCGCATTAGATCTTTTTCTCGTTGCATTGGCTTTTTGACTGACCATTGCAATATTTTCACCAAGAAGTGAATTCATAAGCGTGCTTTTTCCCGCATTTGGACGACCGATAAGAGAGACAAAACCTGCTTTAGTCATAATATTTTTTCCTTTTTTCAAAAAGCCATAAGCAAGAACTATTCCGCTATTTCAGCGTTAAGTTTCAATACAAAAAATGGCTTACATAACCAAAAGGAATTGCTCTCTTTTGGCATTTTAAACTACAGTATATACCTTGACAAGTCGTTGTCTTCAACAATAATATCAAGCTTTTCATGCACTAACTCTGCGCTAACAACGAACTCTTTATCTTTATACTCATCCGCATTAAAGCTTATATCTTCTAAAACTTTCTCAATTACAGTATGAAGTCTTCTAGCACCTATATCTTCAGTTATCTCATTTGAACGATGTGCAAGTTTTGCTATTGCTCTAACCGCCTCATCTTCAAAAGTCAGTTTCATTCCCTCAGTGCTTAAGAGTGCTTCGTATTGGTTTAGAAGTGAGTTTTTTGTTTGAGTGAGTATTTTGTAAAGCGTCTCCTCCGTTAAAGATTCAAGTTCAACCCTTAGAGGAAATCTTCCTTGAAGCTCTGGAATAAGGTCACTTGGTTTACATAAATGAAATGCACCTGCCGCAATAAATAGAATGTGATCCGTATTTATAACGCCATATTTAGTGCTGACGCTGCTGCCTTCAACTATAGGGAGAAGATCTCTTTGAACGCCCTCTTTACTAGGGTCATTTCTACCTTGTGACTTTTCACTTATAGCTATTTTATCAATCTCATCAAGGAAAATAATCCCACCGTTCTCGGCACGTCTAAGTGCTTCTGCATGGATATTTGTAGTATCGAGAAGTTTTGAGCTTGCCTCAGTTCTAAGTATAGATTTGGCATCTTTGATAGTTACATCTTTTTTATTATCTTCTTTACTCATCTGAGCAAAAACTTTAGAGAAAGACTCTTGAACTTTTGCCATCTCCGGAGGCAGATTTGTATCGTTAAACTCTACATGTATCTTTTGCACTTCAAGCTGTATGACTGTATCATCCATCTCACCGCTAAGCACCCTCTCTTCCATAGTTTTTAGAACTCTTTGATAATCCTCTTTTTTAGCCTCACTTGCGCTATCAGGAAGTGGTGGAAGAAGTTTTTCAACTATCTTATTTAAAACATAGTTCTCTATCTTTTCTCTGTTTTCTTCCTCTTTTTCTGCCTTAACTATAGTAATCGATGCAACAACAAGATCTCTAATCATAGACTCTACATCACGCCCGACAAAACCAACTTCAGTATATTTGCTTGCTTCAACTTTGATAAAAGGAACTTTCATCATTTTTGCCAAACGTCTTGAAATCTCTGTTTTACCGACACCTGTTGAGCCTATCATAAGGATATTTTTTGGCGTAATATCATTTTGAAGCTCAGGAGATAACTGCATTCTTCTATATCTGGTTCTAAGAGCAAGAGCGATGGTTTTTTTAGCATTATGCTGAGCGACAACATATTTGTCTAAATACTCAACTATCTCTTTTGGCGTTAAATTCACTTATTGTCTCCCTCTAATGTAAGAGTTTTGATATTGTGGTTTGTGTATATACATAAATCCGCCGCTATATGCAGACTTTCTTTTACAAGATCTTCTTCATCCAAAGAGGCATGCTTTTTAAGTGCTCGTGCTGCTGAGATGGCAAAGTTTCCACCACTTCCGATGGAAGCTATCTCTCCATCTTCTGGTTCAACAACATCGCCGTTGCCGGTAAGTATAAAGATATGCTCATTGTTTAAAACAATCATCATAGCTTCAAGACGGCGAAGCACTTTATCTTTTCTCCATGCTTTGGAAAACTCAACGACAGACTTTAAAATATCGCCTTTTTTTGCTTCTAAGAAATCTTCAAACATATCAAAAAGATTAAACGCATCAGCCGTACTTCCTGCAAAACCGGCTAAAATCTTGCCGTGATGAAGAGTGCGAATCTTTGTGGCATTGCCTTTAAGGACACTGTTTCCAAACGTCACCTGCCCGTCACCGCCGATTACCGCTTTATTCTTGCCTTTATATGCAAGTATCGTAGTCGCATCAAACATTATTCGCCTATAACATCCACATGCAGCGTAGCATGGATTCCGTGACCTAGTCTAAGATCTAACTTATGCTCACCGACACTCTTAATCGAAATTTTATCTGTGATATGTTTTTTGTCAATCTCAATATTGTGTTGTTCTTGCAGCGCATGAGCGACTTCATCTTTTGTGATTGAACCGAAGAGGTGACCGTTTTGACCAAGTTTTTTTCTTATAGCAATTTTAGCCTTATCAAGTTTTGTAGCCAACTCTTTGAGTGATGCTATCTCTTTAGCCAAATTCTCTGCCGCAATTCTCTCTTCTTCTTTATGTTGCGCTAAAATTTCGGTCGTTGCATGTTTTGCAAAACCTTTTGCGATGAGAAAATTTTGACCGTATCCGTCTTTTACCTCTTTAACTTCGCCTGCTTTACCCAATGTTTTTACATCTTTAATCAATAATACTTTCATAAATATTTCCTTATCTTTCTATTTTTCCGCCATAAGAGACGATTCCGTAAGATAAATTTCCAATTTTTGCATATCCCATGTCTTTTAAAATTCTAGCACAGTGTGCGCTGCGGCTTCCTACATGGCAGTAAACAATTATATTTTCATCTTTATTCAATTTTGCATCTTCAAGTGCCGCAAAAAAACTACTTGTCGGAACAAGTCTGTCTGCACCTGCTATATGACCCATCTTCCACTCCATGTGCTCTCGAACATCTACAAGTTTAAAATCAACCATGTCGAGATCTCTTGCTTCAAGAAGTGATACTAACTCATCGCTGTCCAGCTCTTTTTCATTTACTAAAACTTGTGCCTCTTCTTTGGTTAGCCCTCTTGAATGGTTATGAACTATCTCTTCCATGCCCATCTCTGCTTTTTTCTTTTGAGCAAACTCAGGTGTACAGTAGATTCCACAGTGACAAACGCCGTCTTTGGGAAGCTCTTCCTCGATAGCAGGCTTACATGGGCAAATTCTGTCATCTACGCTTCTTGGTTTTTCATCTACGACTTCAACCATATAGCATGGGCAAAAACGCTTGCCATACATCATCTTGTTTCTGGCAAGACCCATCTGTACGCCTTCGTTTACCTCCGCTTGAGGATTGTAAACCCAGCCAAACTGCTTTATGACTTTATCGCTAAACTCTACAGTTTTTTGTAACTCACGCTGAAACTCGTCCGAGTTAATATCTATCTTGATTATACTCATAAAAATTTCCTTGACTATCTGTTTTTTCTAGCTTTTCCTGCGATTATGAAACGAAGAGCATTTAGTTTGATGAAACCTGCCGCATCTTTTTGATCATATACTGCATCCTCTTCAAAAGTACAATATTCAGGGTTAAAGAGTGATTTTGCAGATTTGCGACCAACTACGCTTACATTTCCTTTGTAAAGTTTTAGTCTTACAGAACCTTCTACATTTTTTTGTGTCGTGTCTATTGCCGCTTGAAGCATTTCACGCTCAGGAGAGAACCAAAATCCGTTATAGATTAGTTTTGCGTAACGAGGCATCATCTCATCTTTTAAATGTGCTTCTTCACGGTCAAGTGTAATCGATTCTATTGCACGGTGTGCTTTTAGCATAACTGTTCCGCCCGGAGTCTCATAACATCCGCGGCTTTTCATTCCGACAAATCTATTCTCTACAATGTCGGCACGACCGATTCCATGAAGTCCTGCTATTTTGTTAAGAGTTGCAAGCATTGTCGCAGGTGATAGCTCCTCACCATTTAGTGCAACAGGATCTCCGTTTTTATAACCAATTTCTATGTACTCTGGAGTATTTGGAGCATCTTCAGGTTTTGTTGTCCATAACCACATGCTGTCTTCAGGCTCTGCATTTGGGTCTTCTAAAATTCCGCCCTCATAAGAGATGTGAAGCAGGTTTGCATCCATTGAGTAAGGAGATTTTTTGCCTTTTTTCTCAATCTGAATACCGTGTTCCTCAGCATAAGCCAAAAGTTTCTCTCTTGAGTTTAAATCCCACTCTCTCCATGGAGCGATAACAGTTAGAGTAGAGTCTTTGCTTAAGTATCCCATCTCAAATCTAACTTGATCGTTTCCTTTTCCGGTTGCACCATGACTTACGCCGTCAGCGCCTGTTAAGTGAGCGATTTCAACTTGTCTTTTTGCAATAAGCGGTCTTGCGATAGAAGTTCCTAAAAGATACTCGCCCTCATAAATCGCATTTGCTCTAAACATAGGGAAAACATAATCTTTTACAAACTCTTCTCTTAAATCATCAATGAAAATATTTTCAGGTTTAATGCCCAATGAGAGTGCTTTTACACGAGCCGGTTCAACCTCTTCGCCTTGTCCGATGTCAGCCGTAAAAGTTACGACTTCACACTTGTACTCATCTTGTAGCCATTTTAAAATAACGCTAGTGTCAAGTCCGCCTGAATATGCTAAAACTACTTTTTTAACTTCTTTTTTCATATAAAAATCCTCTGTAAGCAAAATAATTATCGCGATTTTACTACAAAAAATATTAAAGATTCGTTTAGAGTGCTTTTTTTAAAGCGAATCAAAGCCTTTTTGAGTCAGAACCAAGGTAACTCCATCTTCTTGTATCTCAATCAAACCCTCTGTTTTTAGATCATTTATGGCACTTGCCATGGCATCTTCTTGTTTTGCATTTATTTTTGTCAAAATATTTTGAACCACGTCCGCTTTACTCATGATAGACCCGACATTTTTATTTTTTTCAAACCACTGCATGAACATTTCTTTAACTTCATTTTTAGGCGATACGTCTGAGGCAGTGCTTTTTGGAGGGCTTTTTCTTTTGTTCTTGTAGAGAGGCGCTTTAGTTGTAGTAAAATATTTTTTTTCAGAAGTTGATTTCATGTTTTGCCTTTGATGCAGCGAAGTTGTTTTAGTTACTGCATTGTCACATAGTTTTACTTAAACAATCAGCTTTTAGACTCTGTCTGATATACTCTAACCCTAATATAGAAAAATCATAGACATAGAAACCAATACAAAATCTAGACATAAAG
>CAIUZU010000154.1 GCA_903903705.1 uncultured Helicobacteraceae bacterium | reverse complement strand
GTGCAGCATCTATAACATTTTGCGCACCCATAATATTTGTTTTTATACATTCCATAGGATTGTACTCGGCGATTGGTACATGTTTTAGAGCTGCGGCATGTATGACAAAATCAACTCCTCTCATCGCTTTTAGGAGTCTTTTTTCATCTCTTACATCGCCTATGAAATATCTCATACACTCATCGTCAAAAACTTGAGCCATCTCATACTGTTTGAGCTCATCTCGTGAATAAATAATTATCTTGTTTGGTTTATATTTTTTTAAAAGAAGTTCTGTATATTTTTTTCCAAAACTTCCCGTTCCACCAGTAATAAGTATATTTTTTTCATTAAACATTTGAAGTCCTAATTTGTATTACAAGGCTTTAAGCAAAAAGAATACCATTAAGATATTAACTGCTTAATTAATCCGCATTTGCCGCTGAATCTATCATCATTTGCAGTGATGAAAATTGTGTATTTATCTTACTTATCATTGAATCATAAGCAGCAAATTTTTTGGTCATTGTCTCATAACGAGCATCAAGGGAAGCTTGTGCCTTAGTTTGGTTTTTTGTTAAACTCGTTGACTCTGTTTTTAGCCTTTTTTCAAAATTGCTTAAAGTTTTACTAGAAGCGGTATAATTTTCCAGTTTTTTATCAAAAGAGTCAAAAATTCCTGTTACTGCAGTTCCGCTGCTATTTGTTCCCCCAGAGAAGAAGAGTTTTACACTATCTGAATCACTACTTAACTTTTTCTCTAAAATAGTTTTATCAAAAAGCATTTTTCCTTTTTTGTCTATTGTTATTCCATAGTTGATTAATGATTCTCCGGAAGCATTAACGGCGGTTATACTCTTGTTTAAATCCCTTGATATAGATTTTATGAAAGTATCGCTATTGAACACTCCGGCAGTGCCTTTTTCTTTATTTGTGGTTGTTGAATCATATAAATTTGTCGCTAATTTATTGTAGTTATCTACAAATGACTGAACTTCTTTTGTAATGGCGCTAAAATCACTTGTTATCGTAACATTTGATGTGTCACCCTCTTTTTTTAGTGTCAGATTTAGACCATAAACTAAATCTGTTATGTTATTTTTTGATCTTGTTGTTGCTATACCGTTGAACTTAAATGAAGCGTCAGAAGCCGTTTGTGTTTTAATATAGCCTGTCGGATTAGTTGTTTCATCATATGCAGCGAATAAAGCTGCGTCTAAAAAACCAGCCCCTCCGGAGCCATCGCTGTCCGATATGGTTAAAGCCTGTGCCGCACCTGTCTCTTTCGATGATACAACTAAGTTATAAGCCCCCTCACCGGTTTTAAGGATTGATGCAGAAACAGTGCTTCCGGCTTTGTCGGTTATAGCTTGAGTAAGCTCTTCTAGCGTCGTTGTTGCAGTGTATGCAATCTCATAATCATTTATTTTTAAAACTCCTGCCCCAGTTGCGATGGGTACAGTCTTATCGGCAACGGCACCTAATTTTGTTATATCTTTTTTTGCAAGCGCAATTGTTTCAAGAGAAAAAGACTCAACATTCGCACCTTTTGTTATCGTTGCACCAAGCGTTCCACTAATATCTACGCTTTTGTTTTCAAAAATCAAATCATCAGCCATATTAGCAGAGTTTGTTTTAAGAGTTTTCATCAGTGTTGTAAGTAAAGTATTAGCTTCTTGTTTTTGTTTGTTTAAAGTAATCTTCGTACCTATAGGTGTGATGGTATTAGCCACATCATTAGCCTTTAATTTATCAATAACATCCGCAGTTAAAACACTATTTGAACCTAAACCCAATGAACTAATTGCGCCAGCCATTTCAAATCCTTTTAAGTTAAAGTTTTTTTAAAACCCATTTTATATGTAATACAACTAAATCGGCTAAATGCAATTATAATTTAAACATTTTTAAATAACTGTATTTTTATCTTTTTTAGTTAAAAAAATAAAATTTCTGTCGATATACCCTCTAATAAAACATACGAAGGATTTAAAATGTATGGCAGTGTAGCTCATAATATTTATTCACAAAATAATGTAGGTATAGAATCTCCGACAAAACTGATAGAAATGCTGTATGAAGGTGTGCTTCGTTTTAATGCTCAAGCAAAAAAAGCTATAAAAGACGGTAATGTTGAAAAGAGAGTTTATTGGATAAACCGTTCAACAGCAATAATTACAGAGTTAATAAATATACTTGACAAGTCTCAAGGAGATATTTCTCTTTATCTTGAAGGTCTTTATACATATCAAATTCAACTTTTAACTTTTGCTAACCTTCATGGTGATGAGAGTAAACTTGATGAAGTAAGCAAAGTGTTCAAATCTCTTACAGAAGCATGGAGAGAGTCAAACTAATGTGGCTCAAAGAGTTGCAAATTGCTATTATTGAAAAAGATGCACAAAAAATAGATGAACTGATAAGTGTTCCGCTAAAATTTGACAGTGTTGAGGATACCAAGAGTGCAATGTATCTTTTAGCTGAGGCTTCGAAGCTTCTTCATGGGCTAAAAGATGAAACAAAACAAACGATGATACAGCTTAAAAAAAATATTGACTTTTTAAACTCAACTAAAGAGAGGTCATTGGGAAACTTTGATATTTGTTCATAGTTTTTTCTTGGTTATCCCAAAATTCAAACTTCTAATTATGATAAAGTCTTTCTAAAAAAAAGCCATGGGAGTCTTAATATGCCTATTTTAAATGCAAATTATTCAAGCATTAATCATGAAGAGATGGCAGCATCTATCGGACTTAAATTAAAACATATTCCGATGTTAATTGCAAGCTTTATAGAAGAATCCAACCAAATTTTAGATCTATTAGAAGAGTCTATTTCAACAAAAGATTATGAGAGAATAAGATCAAATGCACATTCTATAAAAGGAAGTGCAGGGAATCTTAAATTTACTGAAATCTATGAGATGGCAAAAGAGATGGAGTTTGCAGCTAGTGCGCAAAAAAGTGATTTTGAGTATGAAATATATTTTGATACCATCAAGAGCGTAATGGGGACAATTTCACACTAGCCCTTTATTATTTTAGCTTTTTTAGCTATAATTCCGTCGCTTCTCTTTAGACCTGTGCAATGGTGCTTTGAGGTACTGTGTCAGGGTAGGAATACAGCAGCACGCCTTAATGTGTTATGTGCCGCAGGTATCTGGGGAGAAGTACTTCTAAGACAATCATTCCACTAAAAATTTTCGTTAAAAATCAGTTATTTACTCATGTCTCAATGCATCTATAGGATTTAAACGCGCCGCTTTGCGTGCAGGAAAATAGCCAAAAACTACTCCTACAAAAGTAGAAAATAAAAAAGCAACGATAACGATAAATGTGTTAAAAATCAGAGGAAGATTAAAGAAGAGACTGATTCCGACTCCCACGCTTACCCCCAAAACTATGCCGATGATTCCGCCAAGTGAAGCAAGAACTATCGCCTCTACTAAGAACTGAAGTAAAACCTCCCGCTCCATTGCACCGATTGCAAGACGTATACCGATTTCACGAGTTCGCTCCGTTACTGAAACAAGCATAATATTCATAATCCCTATTCCGCCTACAAGCAGACTGATAGCCGCAACCGCACCTAGTAAAATAGTTAGCATTTGGGTTGTGGATGAAAGGGTTTGAACCATCTCTCGCATATCATGTACATGAAAATCATTATCTTCATTAAGAGAAATGCGGCGGCGTTCTTGCATAAGAAGTGTTGTAGAGGATTTTACATCTTCTATTACCGATGAAGTATTCGCCGAAATCATAATTCTGGCAATATCCTGATTTCCGCTGATACGGCGTTGAAACATCCGGATAGGAGCAACGATAATATCATCTTGATCCATCCCAAACATCGCCGCACCTTTGGACTCAAGCAGTCCTATAACTTCGCAAGAAAAGTTTTCCAACCGCAACGAAGTTCCTATCGGATTTTGTTCTGCGTAAAGCTCTTTTTTTACACTCGCCCCGATAACACATACCGCTTTCCCGCCTCGAAGTTCAGCCTCGCTAAAATTTCTACCGGATGCAAAAACCCAATCTTTTACGATGAAATAGTCGTTATCGCTACCTTCAACCGTTGTTGAGTAGTTTTGATTGCCATATACCGCATGAACAGTGCTTGATCTCACAGGTGCAGCACCGCGGATATTTCCTATCTCCTTTTTTATCGCCTCAACATCGCTGTGTGTAAATCGTTTTGCTGTAAGGTTACTGCTCGGTGGTCCTTTGCGCTCTTGCCCCGGAATTACCATGAGCATGTTTGTACCAAGTTTTGATATGCTCTGAGTCACATAGGCGGTAGTTGCATCGCCTAGCATAACCATGGCTATAACAGATGCTATCCCTATGACGATTCCAAGTGTTGTCAACGCAGACCTCATGGCACTTCTGCGGATTTCTCTAAGTGCAAGTAAAAAAGCGTTCCAAATCATGTGGTTATCTTCTCTTCATAAGTTCTCTCAACCCCACCATCACGAAAATGGATTATCCGAGAAGCGTATGCCGCCATCTCATTTTCATGGGTTACCATGATAATCGTTATCCCCTTATCTCTATTAAACGACTGCAATAGGTTCATAATTTCTATACTTTTAGCGGTATCAAGATTTCCCGTCGGCTCATCGGCTAAGAGAATAAACGGATCAGTTACAATCGCCCGTGCGATGGCAACACGCTGTTGCTGTCCGCCTGATAGCTCTCCCGGCGTGTGGTGTGCCACATCTTCCAATCCCACACTTTTTAAAGCTTCCATCGCCATTTCATGTCTTTTGTGGGCAGGAAATCCTCGGTAAAGAAGAGGCAGTTCGACATTTTCAATTGCAGTCGTTTTGCCCAGCAGATTGAATCCCTGAAAAATAAAACCGATGTAGTTGCGACGAAGAAGCGTCCTCTCATCAAGCGAAAGATTTCCCACATTGACTCCGCCGAAGAGATAGCTACCGCTGCTAAGAGTATCAAGACAGCCGATAATATTCATAGCGGTGGATTTCCCAGAACCGCTTGGACCCATAATCGCTACAAACTCACCTTGTGTAATCTTTAGATCTACACCTCTAAGAGCATAGGTTGCAGCCTCTTTCTCTCCGTAGGATTTAACGACTTCATGGAGTTCGATAACAGATCTCTTCATCTCTTGCGTCATGGTTTGTTTATTCCTATAATCACACTATCTCCGATCTTTAAAGTCGATTCGCTAACAACTGTAAATGCACCGTCGCTTTTTCCACCCTTTAGTGCTACTTTTAGAGGTTTATTTTCTTGCAATATCCATACATGTGATGTTTGTGCAGACTCTTTCACCTTTTTTTCGCTCTGTTTTTGGCTCTCTTGTGGTGTAAAACGAAGAGCCGCATTAGGTACGCAAAGCACATTTTGTAAAACTCCAGTAGTGATGGAAGCTGAGACTGTCATTCCTGGACGTAACAATAAGTCGCTGTTGTCAACCTCAACGACCGCATCATAAGTCACGACTCCGTTGATTATTTCAGAGTTTAGGCGAACTTGTGTAATTGTGCCGCTAAATTTTTTATCGGCATAAGCATCGACTGTAAATTGAACTTTTTGCCCTTCTTGCACCTCGCCGATATCAGCTTCATCCACACTCAAAATTACACGCATTTTTGTCAAATCTTCAGCCATTTTAAAAAGAATCGGAGTCTGCATAGTAGCGGCTACCGTTTGCCCCGGCTCAACCTTACGCTCTAAGACAATGCCGTTTATGGGAGAGACGACAATAGCTTTATGCAGATTGTCTTCATTTGCCACCAGTTCTGCAGATGCCTGTTTTATTTGAGCCACTGCCGCATCATGTAGAGCTTTGGCTCTATCCATCAAAGAGAGAGCCTCATCCAACTCTTTTTTTGAGGGATAGTTGCCGCCTGTTGAAGTGTACATTTTATCCACTCGCTCCCACTCGCTCTGGGCATATATCAGAGATGCTTTTGCTTCTGCCACATTTGCTTTATATCTAGTAAGAGCCGCTTTTGAACTTGCAACGGAAGAACCGAGACGGGTAGTATCGAGTTTTGCCATAATTTGTCCGACTTTTACACGGCTGTTAAAATCAACCAAAACTTCACGGATAGTTCCAGAGACTTCGATTCCCACATCAACGCTGTTTGTCGGTTCAAGATTTCCCGTTGCAGATACGGTTGTCGTGAGGTTCTTTAACTCAACAAGCGCACTTTGATAAGAGACGATATCTTTTTTGCTATAAAATTTATAATATATGCCTCCGCCTAAAAGAAGAAGCAAGAAAACTGCTATCCAAATATATTTTTTAGAAGACTTTTTAGAGCCTTGTGAGAGTGTTTTTTGTATAGCCTCTGTTGATGGAATCATTTTGTCTCCTTGTTTGCGCCCGTGGCAAAATGCAGTTTTGATAGTTCAAGCTGTATGTTTATCTCATTTATCTTAATAGTGTACTCCTCAATCGCTTTGGAGTTTTTCAGGGTTTGCAAATCATACCCCGTCTTATAACCGGACTCTACGCCTGCTTGGATAACACTTATAAGCTCATCATAAAGAGAGAGATTTTTTGAGGTAATGTCTATATAACGACTGTAACTCTTTATAAGTTCGATAGATTGCATGTAAGATGCTCTCATGATGCGTTCTTTGTCTTGTGTATCGGCGGTTTGTTTTAAGTAGAGTGCTTTTGCCTCCTCTTTAGCGGCAGAAGCGTTATAGGAAAGCGGAAGATTGATGGAAATTCCGGCACTGTAAAAATCACCGTTATATCCGCCTAAATATTCTTTTGAGTCATAATTTTGATACCCAAGAGAGCCATTTAGTGCGATGGAGGGGAGATAGCTACTCTTTGTTACGCCGTAGAGATGCTCATAAGTTTGGCTTTGGGCACGGGCATAACGCAAGTCAAAACTGTTTTGAAGATACTCTCTCTCCTCAACTAGTTCAAAAGAGTAAAGAGGATAAACATCAGGATCTATATCACTGAGTTTTGAGATATCGAGTCTGGCTTTTGCCATGGCATACTCAAGCGAAATATAATTTTTCTGTTCACTGCTTTTACTCATAAGCGCATTGTTAAGCTCGGTAATATCTACTTTTCCTGCATCATAAAGCTGTCGTTTTATAAAAATCTCAATATCGTAGTTGGCAAGTTTTTTGCCGCTTTGCTCCAACTCATAATGGTTTTTTTTGTAGTTCAGAAGTGCACTAAATAGCTCTTCGTTTAAAGCGGCAATCTGCTGAGTAAACCCTATCTCGTCTGCTCTCTTTTTTGCATCGGCATAGTTTATCTGATATGTAATCCCGCCTGAGCGAAAAATATCCTGAGAGATGGAAGCTGAGATTTTTTTCATGTCGCCATGTGTATCGTTTGCGCTCTTGTCATACCCATAAGAAGCCCCAAGATTGAGTGGTGCTATCCAGTTGTCTCGCAATTTTTCATGCTCTGCTTCATACTGTTTTTGCTGCTGATGCAGAAGATTTTGTTTCTCCTCAGATAGCAGTTGGGCATCTTGTGCATTTAGAGCCACGCCAAAGAGCAAAAACATAGTGAAATAAAATTTAGTTTCTGTTTTCATAACTGTAATATAGCCTCTTTTATTTAAAATTATAAACAAATCTCAAAACAATTTGATTCATCTTGATAAGAGTATTTAAGCGTAAAGCCATGTTTTTGTACTATTGAGTTTGTAAGATACAGCCCTAACCCCAGCCCTGTGGATGAACCTTCATAAGCACGGTTAAACGGTTTTGAAAAATCTCTCTTTGCTTCTGACATCTCATCGCCTAGACTATAAATCTCAATCGAGTCTGCACAAACAACCACCGTCGGTTTTCCTCTGCCGTACTTCATGGCATTATCTAGCAGATTTTTAAGGGCAATGGCAAATAGCTCAAAATCAACCAAAACTATCAGTCCAGACTCCTCTCCTTTGAGAGTAAAAGTATCTCTATCACACAGCAGCAAATCATACGCATGATCAAGAATATCAACAAAACGGTACTCCACGCGACGCAAGCTCCATGCTCCGCTGCTGAAGCGTTCTATCTTTGCAAACTCATCGAGAAGATAATTCATTCTAACAAATATTCTATTAAGTCTCTCTTGCTCATGGCTTGATTCAAGAGACTCACATGTCAAAGATCCTTTCATAATCGGCGTTTTAAGCTCATGAAGAACATTGCGTAAAAAGAGGCTTCGAGCTTCTCTCATTGATGCAATTTTTTCCAGTACAAGATTGAACTCTTTTGTAACTTCGGAGATCTCATCTTTGCCGTTTGAGGGTGCATCCAAAAAGGTGTCTCCATCCTTGAAGAGGCGGATAGCATTTTTAAGGTGATAGAGCGGAAGCAGTTTTCTAAACAGATATGCAAAAAATATTAAGATAAGTATATCAATTCCTGCTACTACCGCCAAAAGTAAAATAGATTCCTGCTCCAAAACATCTTCAAGCACTTCCACACCTCTAAAGTTAGGCGGCGGCATAAAATCAGGATGAGGCTCTTTAAAACCAAAAGGCGGTTTTGGAGGCGGAAAGTGTATAAAAAAAGTTTTCCCCTCATACTCTACCATTTTTGCAAAAGGGAGTTCAATAATCACCTCCCCTTTTTCAAGCAGAGTTGCAGACGATACCAAAGAGGGTCGTATCATAAGATGTTTCAAAGTTATCTCATCTCTCTCATGTATAACCCTCTCGGCAAGAAAAAATCGTCTTAGCTGTTCTTCTTCATGACGCTTTTGAGTGTACTGTAGAGCAACCCAAAAAAGAGCATTTATAAGAGTAAAGATGAAAAGAAAAAAGAGGCTTATGATGGTAAGCACAGAGTGTTTATTGATTGACAAATTTATATCCTATACCTCGTACAGAGAGAATGTATCGGGGATTTTTTGGGTCATCCCCTATCTTTTGGCGGATTCTACCCATAATCACATCTATGCTTTTTAGAGAACTTTCATACTTTATAGAGCCGATATTCATTAAAAGTTCTTCACGAGAGATAACCGTTCTTGCTTTTTGAATCATATAGGAGAGTATCTCGTACTCGGCAGGGGTTATACGCAAAGGCAACGAGTTTTTCATAATCTCATGTCCACCCTCGTCTACATGAAAAGGCACATTTGTTTTAGAGATCTCAGGGTTGGCACGTCTCATAATCGCATCAATGCGAAATATCAGCTCATCGGGGTTATACGGTTTTGGAAGATAATCATCCGCTCCATAATCAAATGCCGTCTTTTTATCCTCTATACTTGAGCGTGCAGAAGAGATAATAATGGGAATAGTGCTCTCTTTGCGAATAAGACGGCAGATCGTGAGTCCGTCCATCTGAGGCAGCGAGAGATCAAGAATCAACAAATCAAACTTTTGATTTTGAAAAAGCTCTAAACCCTCAAGCGGCGTTAAGGCTATCGTCACCTCAAGTGCATCTTTGAGCAGACGCTTTTGTAACAATTGTGCCAACTCTTTATCATCTTCTATCATCAGTAGTTTCAACATGTCGAGAATTCTATCGGTTTAGGAGTAAATAAAAAGTAACATGCCCGTTTTGGGCATGTAGTTTTATGCACTTAAGTTGAGTGCGGAAGTGCTGTTTGAAGATGAACTTGAATTTGAACTATAGTAGGAGAGAAGACTCTCAAGCATAGCAGTTTTCAACTTAGAAAATTTATCTTCCGAAGATGTACCGCTTGATGCGGTGCTAGAGTCCGCAGACTTCTCCTGTGCTCCTGAGAGCAACTCTTCAAGAGAGACTGTTCCGTCTTGGTTAGTATCTAATGCAGAGTAAGTTTGACTCTGCGAATCACTCTCTGACTCAGTTCCTCCTCCTGATGGCGGTGGAGGCGGAGGCGGCATTGAACCCATCTCTTTAGCTCCCCCTGGATGTTCAGGTTTAGACGCTTCAAGTGCCGCCATAAACTCTTCACTGCTCATTGAACCATCGCTGTCGGTATCAATACGAGCAAAAATATCTGCACTCGAATCTGATTGCAAAGCGGACGCAAATTCAGTAGAATCGATGCTTCCGCTTCCGTCACTATCTAACGAACTCATTACCTCCGCAGCAATTGTCTCAAAATCGGGCTTTGATTTTTGTGCAGTCGAAGAGGTCGCAGCCGAATTGTATGATGTATAAGCGCTATAATTAGAACTTACAGTCATGGTGTGCTCCTTATTTTGTGTAGTAAAGAACAGAACTAAAAGCGTTAAAATTCTTTACCCATCCGTAACAATAAATCAAATAGAGTAACAAATCGGTAACACTTGCAGCGTTGTTCACGTCTATTTTTATCGATAAATGCTATACTTTAAGCATGATTAATTTATCGCTTAATAAACAGCTTGATATTATTGTTCCTAACAAAAATAGGGCTTTGGCGACGATTTTGCAACAGGCGACTCCAAAAGAGCTTGAAACCTTATCAAAAGATAAAGATTTGGGGTCTATCATGAATTCACTTCTTAAAGAGAGTTCGCAAAATTCTGCATCTGACAAAACTCTTTTAGATCTTGCAAAAAACAATCCCACGTTAAAAGAGCTTGGCAACATTTCAAGCACTATAAAAGATCTGCTTAGCACTCTAAAATCTGAAAAAAATCCCCTTCCGATAGAGACGACACTTAAAAATTTTCTCCTAGAGATGAAAGATATAAGCGAGCCGATTTTAAGAGAAAAATTTGAAAACTCCGGCATCTTTTTAGAGTCCAAACTAAAAAACGTACAAAATCCTCAACTTGAGCTAAAAACTCTTCTTCAAGGGCTTGAGAAAAGCCTCGCAAAAAGTGAGATCCCCATTGCAAAAGCAGTAAATGAAAATATCAAAGAACTGCTTGCGACACCAATACTTAAAGAGGCTTCAAACGACTTGCTTTTGCAAATTACAAAAGACGATACAGCCGTTTTAAAACAGCTCTCAAAAAGCATCGAGAGAGTTGTTTTTGGAGTTAATGAGGTTATAAAGAGATCTGAAGATATAAAACAGGATCTGCCGCTTCAAAAAGAGTTCTCGGAGGTCGCTTTAAAACTGTCTTCTTTTAAAGATCCCCAAAAGCTCTCAGTCCAAGAGAATGTAAGAGAGATATTATCAAAAGATTTAAAAGCTCTTCT
>CAIUZU010000153.1 GCA_903903705.1 uncultured Helicobacteraceae bacterium | reverse complement strand
CAAGCCATAGTGCAACACACAACGACACGCAATATCAATACTGTTCTATTCACTGTTTTGAAGATCACTTAGGAGAAGGCGTAACGCTTAAAAATCCTAAAGTAGTAGATGTAAAGAGTCTAAAACTTATTGATGCCCCAAAAGCTTACTATGTAGTCGGGAGTCAAAAAAGAGGTACTATGAGTAAGATTAGCAAGTATGCTTTTGCTAATGAAGAGGAGGCTAAAGCATTTAGGGCTGAGTTTGGCGGTGAGATTATGGATTTTTACAAAGCTTTGGAGATTGCTAAGCAGGATTTTAAATACTATAAATAAATATTTGATAAAGAAGCTCCTCACAAAAGAGGAGTTTCTTCTATTATTTTGCAATAAAAATAAAATTAAGACAGTAATAAATTGCTGAACTCATCAATGCTGTTATCGGTAAGGTGAAAAGCCATGAGAGTAAAATAGTCTTCACCATATCTTTCTGCACGCCGCCGTCTGGTTCTGCAACCATTGTTCCTGCAACGGAGCTAGATACAATATGCGTTGTACTAACCGGAGCATGAGCAAAGTTCGCCAGTAAAATAGTCATCATTGCCATGGCTTGTGCAACCGTACCTTGCATATAGTTAATTGGTTGAGATCCGATTTTTTCACCAATTGTAATTACGATTCTTTTATAGCCTATCATCGTTCCGATACTGAGCGCAAGCGCAACAGCTATAATTACCCAATTCGGAACATATTCGGTAGCTGAGAGCATGGTTTTTCTTTGAGCTTTTATGTAGTCTGATTTATCTTTGTCACTTATCAAATATGTCTTTTCAACTTGACCAAAAAAGTTATCTGAACATAAAATTGCCGTATGAACACTCCAACGGTCTTGCGCTGAAAGTTCCGAGTATGATTTGATACCATTAAGTTTAGTAGCAATCAGAGAGGTCGTGTCATAAACTTGGTTAACATTACATTCAGCAATTGTGTTTTTTGTTTTAAGTGCACTGATGAGATGCTTTTCATTCACTAGTTTGTTAAGACTTTCGTTGTTCTCGGCATAAAATTTTGCTAAGTTTTCGGCACTGTCTTGAGTATGCTTGATTTTATATTGATGCGAACCCATATCTAGTGCATAATAAGTCGGTAATATACCGATAAGAATAATCATTATAAGACCGATTCCTTTTTGCCCGTCATTTGAACCGTGCGCAAAACTAACACCAGCACCTGTAGTAATGATTCCCATACGCATCCAGAAGTTCGGACGCTTTCTTTTCACCTCGCTAGCAGGTGTTTTAAAAAATTTTGGATTATGAATAAACCTTCTAGTCGTTTTCATAAGCAAAAATGCAAGACCAAATCCTAAAAGAGGAGAGAGCGCCAATGCCGTTAATACACCATATAAGACTTTCCAATTTACACTTTGCGAAAACTCAAAACCGTTCATAACACCAAACACTGTACTTACTCCGATAAGAGAGCCGATTAGTGAATGTGAACTTGAAACCGGCAAACCAAAGTACCATGTCCCAAAATTCCAGATAACTGCGGAAATCAATAGAGAATAAATCATAACTAATGTTGCATTTTGATCTGATGCGACCATGATATCTAGCGGTAATAGGTGGACAATAACATAGGCAACGCCTATACCGCCCATGATAACACCAAAAAAATTCATAATACCAGACATGATGACAGAATATTCTGCCTTGAGAGAGTTAGTATAGATGATCATTGCAACAGCATTTGCTGTGTCATGAAAACCGTTTATCATTTCATAAAAGAGAGCGATAGCTAACGATAAAAGTAATAAAGCAATAGTAATATTGCTGACATTGTTCAGTGCTTCCCAAATTACAGACATATGTGGTTATCCTTAGACTTATATTAAGCAAAAATTCTAGTTTAGCGATTGCTAAGTAGCATGTTTGGTTTATGTTTTTGAAGCTTTAAAAAGCAGCCAACTAAATATACTGCGATAGAAAACTTTAGTTTGGCAAGAAATCCTAAGCTTTAAAATAGGAAGTATCACACACCAAAGTTGCATTTATAATGACTTTGCATTTACTGTGCTATTATATTGCAATATCAATTATAAAATGATTAGAGCTTTATATAAAATATCACAAATCTTACTTTTTTATATATGCTTTTATGATTTTTTGCTCTTCTATCGGTCTGTCTCCGCTTCTAGCGCCAAGTGTTGCAACATTTTCTAATTTTTTTATAACGCCCATCGATTCGGCTGTAGCTTGTCCAAAAATAGTATGTCTTCCATTGAGCCACGGTGTAGGTGCGGTCGTTATAAAGAACTGGCTGCCGTTTGTATGTGCTCCTGCGTTTGCCATGGCAAGAATTCCTGCATTGGAAAAAAGCTTATCTTTATATTCATCTTTAAATGGCTTTTTCCAGATACTTTCTCCGCCTCTTCCCGTTCCGCTAGGATCTCCGCCTTGAATCATAAAATTTTTGATAATACGATGAAAGATAAGTCCATTATAGTAGCCGTTATTTATGTGAGTAGTGAAATTTTCAACGGCTAGAGGTGCTACATCACTAAAAAGCTCAAGTTCAATATTTCCTTGTGTTGTTTCTATAATTACGTGCGGATTTGCCTCATTAGCGTTTAGCGATAATGCTACCAAAAGTGCAAGAATAATTTTT
>CAIUZU010000152.1 GCA_903903705.1 uncultured Helicobacteraceae bacterium | reverse complement strand
TATCTATTTCTACTAAATAAACTATCGTATAACCTTTAAAAATCATATCTCTAACATTCTCATCTTCATTATGAACAGATGGTCTAAATTTATGTGGAAAGTTTGCTAAGTTGTTGATTTTGTTATCTACTTCGCTTTTGAAGTTTAAAGCTCTGTTTTTACTATCTTTTGAAATGTAAGACAGTATATTTTTGAGTGAATCTAAGTATTCTCTTTTTCGTACAATTGTCATCTACAGAGTCTTTATAAATTCATCTATCTCTTTATCGTATTCTTCTTGATTCAGTAATACAGCTTCGCCACTTTTTATCTCTTGGAGTGATTTTGCAACTCTTTTTTTTGCTTCTTCTTTTGTAATCGCAGGGTAGCCATCATCCAGAGAAAGCTTTACAAATTTTATAAAATCATTGACCAAGCTTTGCGTGTCACTACCATACCTTGAAGCTATAAAACTTTCTACTTCCGGATTATTAATTTGGATGGTTTGCATGTTAAAACCCCTCTCTTGACTTTCTGTATTGTAACATTATTCTTTTTATAAATTTCAAAATTATCAAACAAAATGTGCATATATTGACACTCTTTAGACAAAGAACTTTTTAAAATTCTAGAATAAAAAATTTTAACTTTTATACCTCCTAAATCTCAAATACCCATACAATAAAACTATGCTCTTATTTTATTCTCTTTTTGAAATAAAATTTTGCTACATTATGTTATTATGCAGATATTACGAAATGAAAAATAGAGGTAAAAGATGGCAATAAAAGTAGCAATAAACGGGACAGGTAGAATAGGTATGATAGTGGCAAAGATAATCGCTTCAAGAGACGATATCGAGCTAGTAGCGATTAACACGACGGCAACTCCGGAAATGCTTGAGTATCTATTTAAATTTGACAGTGTTCATAAAGGTATAGATGCGAAAGTTATTGATGAAAAAACCATAGAACTTGACGGTAAAAAAGTATCGCTATTTGCCACACGCTCTCTTGATGAGTTGGATTTTGGTTCAGTCGGTGCAGAGCTTGTCATTGAGTGTACGGGTGCGTTTTTAACGACTGCAAAAGCACAAAAATATCTAAAAAACGGTGTTAAAAAAGTTGTCATGAGTGCTCCTGCAAAGGATGATACGCCTACTTATGTACTAAACATAAATACCGATGACTACAAAGGCGAAGCTATTATCTCAAATGCAAGCTGTACGACAAACTGTTTAGCTCCGATTTGTAAAGTTTTAGATGATGCGTTTGGGATACAAAACGGTCTTATGACGACGATCCACTCCTACACAAACGACCAAAATATACTGGATGTAAAACATAGCTCGGATATACGTCGTGCTCGTGCTGCGGCAATAAACATGATTCCGACTACGACGGGTGCGGCAAAAGCTATAGGTTTGGTTATGCCTCACCTGCAAGGCAAGCTAAACGGCTATGCGATGCGTGTTCCGACTCCGGATGTTTCAGTTGTAGATTTAACCGTAAATTTAAACAAAGATGTAACAAAAGATGAGATTAACGAAGCATTTGCAAAAGCTTCGGAGGGTGCATTTAAAGGGCTTTTAGAGGTAGATAACGAGAAGAGAGTCTCAAGCGACTTTATAGGCTCAACTTACAGTTCGACCTATATTCCCGACATGACAAGCGTTGTAGATAAACGATGCGTGAAAGTTTTGGCATGGTATGACAACGAGTGGGGATACAG
>CAIUZU010000151.1 GCA_903903705.1 uncultured Helicobacteraceae bacterium | reverse complement strand
AGAGTTTTTAGTTTTTTAAATAGAAGTGTCTCTTAACGCCTCTCGTGAAGCCTTGTCTACAAGAGTGAAATATCTATCCACCACATCTTTATCTTCCATTTTTTTATGACCTTTTACTTTTATAAAGTCACAATCATAGAGATCTGTCATCTCATAAAATTTTTTGTAAAGTTCATGATTTTTTATAAGAGTGTTTTTTTTAGTCATGTAGTTATTTTTTTTTAGCCGATTCTCTCGCGCTTTTAAAGTTATGATATTTTGGCAATCGGTATAAACAATGATTTTTAAGTTTGTTGTCGGCATCTCACTAATAGCCCATAAAAAAGCCTCAAGTTCGAGTTTAGAGGAGGTGGTGTTTTCAAATCTTTTTGTTTTTACGTCAAGTTTGGATAGAGGAGCTTCCAGCTCATATTCACCCAAGAGCAAGTATGCACCGTAGCCGATGCTTGTTTGAGGATCTACACTTGCATCGGTAAATAAAAAAATAGTGGGTTTATCTATGGCAACATACATGTAAAGCGTTTTCCCTTATATTAACTTAAAGGCTATTAGACTTATCGCCATGACCAGCATACCGATTGTTATGCCTGTTATTGTCGTATGCGCATTTCCGTAAACCCTCGCAGCAGGCAGAAGCTCGTCAAATGATATATATACCATTATGCCGGCTACCATTCCAAAAGTTATGCCGAGTGTCGCTTCGCCCATAAACGGAAAAAGCAGGAAAAAACCGACAACCGCACCTACCGGTTCTGCAAGTCCTGAGAGAGTTGCATACCAAAATGCACTTTTTTTGTCTCCCGTTGCATGGTATATCGGCAAAGATACCGCCATGCCCTCAGGTATGTTGTGAATTGCAATTGCAAATGCGATGGTGACGCCGATACTCGGATCATCCAGAGCCGAAATAAAAGTGGCAAAGCCCTCCGGAAAGTTGTGTATGCCGATAGCCAATGCAGTAAATATTCCGGTTCGCTTGAGTGAAGAATTTTTTAAAACAAAGCTTTCGTTTTGAGGCTTTAACTCCGAGAGTTCGCTGCTACTTTTTGTCTCATGTGGATTTACATCGTCGGGAATGAGACGGTCTATCAACGCACTGAGTGCAATTCCGGCAAAAAAAGATAAAACAGCTAAAGACTCGCCGATTAAGTCATTTGCATAGAGCTGACTAAAAGCGTCTTTTGATTTATCTAAAATCTCCACAAATGAGACATAAATCATAACCCCTGCAGAAAATCCCATACCGACAGACAAAATAGTATAGTTTTTACTTTTTGAAAAAAATGCCAACATCGCACCCACAGACGTAGACAACCCTGCAAAAAGGGTGAGCATAAAAGCAAATAATAGAGTTTCAAATGATAAGTCTTGCATGAAGTGATTATAGCAAATTTTTTATTTTTGACTTTATGATATTTAAAAACGACATAACCTTGCATTATAGTTTGGTATGATTGTCAGGATATTTTATAAGGCAAAAGCGATAAAATGAAAAACCATGACAAAATAGCCACAAGATTGGCACAGATTTTAAACAAACTTAACTCAGGCGAACGCTTTAGCGTCGAGGAGCTGGTGGAAGAATTTTGCGTAACAAGCCGAACGATTCAAAGAGATTTAAACGAACGATTATCTTATCTTCCTCTTAAAAAAGAGAATAACCTCTATTATCTTGAGGAGTATTATCTTGGAAAGCTTAATTTTGAAGACATAAAAAATTTTGCAATTTTGAGCGGAGTGCGGGATCTTTTTCCCTCTCTCAAAGAGGATTTTTTGAAAAATGTACTTGATGCAACCATCAACCAAGCCTATCTCATCAAAGGTCACAATTATGAAGACATAAGCAGTGATACCGAAACTTTTTTACGCATTGAGATGGCGATCATAAACCATACTGTCATTGAGTTTATCTACAACGGCAAGCTAAGAGAAGTCAAGCCTTACAAGCTCATAAACACTAAGGGTATCTGGTATTTGGCAGGTGTTGAAGATGAGAAGCTAAAAACTTTTTCCTTTAAAAAAATCTCCAAAGTTGTAGATACCGATTTAGAGTTTGAAATCGACAAAAGCGTATCCGAAAATATACAAAACAGCGACAATGCTTGGTTTAGCCACAAACCCATAGAAGTAGTCATAAAAGTGGATGCGGAAGTCTCAGGCTACTTTATAAGAAGAAAAATTTTACCAAATCAGACACTCGTTAAAGAGCTGGCAGAGGGCGGTTTGCTAGTCTCTACAAAAGTGGCATTTGATGAGGAAATTTTGAAGCTTGTAAGATACTGGATCCCGCATGTAAAAATCATCTCTCCCGCATATCTGCAAGAAAAGTTAGAAGAGAGCTTGAAAAAATATCTAAATTTATAAAAACGACACAACCGTGCAGGGGCTATTGTTAAAATTAGATTCGTTAAAGCGGCGAACAGGCAAGGAGACCATAAGTGCATAAAAGAAAGAATTTAAAGAAGTATGCTAAAAAAACAAGAGTATTTCATCCCATTGAAACACTGCTGCATAGTTGGCTGCTTGAAAATACGCATAGGTTCACGCATAAACTAAAACGGATTGATAAAAGGAGCTTTTCATTTGAGGGTATCATTGAAAATATTACTTTAGTATTTGACTACAATTTGCCAGAAGCCATGCTCTGCTACAGTGATGAAAACGGCGAACTTTTTGATATGCAAACCATTGCATATGTCGGGAATGAACGCTACGACGCTCAAAATGACTACTATGATGCCGACAGAGTAGATGGCATTTATGACTATTTTCCCACTCAAAAAGAGCTGTATATTCATAATGT
>CAIUZU010000150.1 GCA_903903705.1 uncultured Helicobacteraceae bacterium | reverse complement strand
TTTTGCTTCATCATATCCAAAATAGTATCCGACAATCAACGAGATTAAAACAACCGCTATAAATGTTAAAGCCAATGCCGTATAAATTAATGTTTTTGATTGCTGTTTGGAACCTGTTTTTCTTCTTCTTGGCATCTACTCTCCATACAAAATAATCTCTAGTATAAATACTTTTTTTGTAAAACTATATCCTAAAAACTTAAAATAGTTATTATTTACTGCACATTGCCATAAGCAAAATACATTGGTTTTTTTAAGTATTATTTTTGTATAATCCCGCGTTCCTTTCTCTTTGTATCGAATTTTTTTCGATATATATACATCCGAAAGGGAAACAAAAGCCTTAAATCATTTAATGATGGGCAAAATACCAAAGGGAGATTATACTCTATGAGAAATTACGAAAACCTAGTAATCGTAAAACCGACATTAACTGCTGAAGAAATTCAAGCAAATATCAGTGCAATCGAAGAAGTTATTACTTCTAACGGCGGCGAAATAGCTGCAAGAGATGCAATGGGGATGAGAAAATTAGCATACCCACTTGGAAAAAATGAGCGTGGTTATTTCCATGTTATCTACTATTCAGTTGCTCCATCTGCAATTAACGAGATTGAAAGACGTTTCCGTATCAACGAGAATCTTCTTCGTTTTGTAACTATCAAATATGATACAAACCGTGAAGTAACGGCTTGGAATCAGTTAGTACAAAAAGCTCAAAAAAAGGCTACACAACCAGCTGGCGAAGCTAAAGTGGAAGTAGAAGTAGAAGAAGTAGTTATTCCTGCAGCACTTGAAGAAGACGCTGAATAACACGGCAGAGTGATTGGCTAACGCCTAAACATATTAAGGAAGATTCATGTATAACAAAGTTATTTTGGTTGGAAACTTAACTAGAGATATTGAACTTAGATACTCTCAAGGCGGAATGGGTATTGCAAGCACAGGTCTTGCAACAAGCCGCAAATTTACCGTAAACGGTGAAAAAAAAGAGGAAGTCTGTTTTGTAGATATTACATTCTTTGCAAGAAGTGCAGAGATTGCCAACCAATACCTCAGAAAGGGGAGTAAAATCCTCGTAGAAGGTAGACTTAACTTTGATCAATGGGTAGATCAAAACGGGCAAAAACGCTCGAAGCACTCTGTAGTTGTTGAAACAATGCAGATGTTGGATAGTAAAGGTGATAACCAAAATGCTAATGATTACAAGCCACAACAGGCTCAAAATCAGCAGCAGCAAGGTTATCAACAACCTAGTTACCAACAGCAGCAGCCACAAAGCTATCAACAGCCGAGCACGCAGCAACAAGCTTACTCTCAAAGTAAGCAGATGCCAAGCAGCAACGCTATCCCTGAGATAGACATTGATGAAGATGAAATTCCGTTTTAGAAAAATAGATAACAAAAGGAAATAACATGGCAGAAAGAAGAAAATACAAAAAAAGATTTTGTAAGTATTGTGAAGCAAAAGTTGATTTTATGGACTATAAAGATGTAGCAGCTCTACGCTTCTCTCTTTCAGAAAGATATAAAATTATGCCTCGTCGTTTAACAGGAAACTGTAAACGTCACCAAGACATGATAGCAACAGTTATCAAAAGAGCTCGTGCAGCAGCACTAGTTCCATATACAGTTACAAGAAAAACAGTTGTAACTGCACCATTTGAAAATTTAAAATAGTTTTCAAAAAAAGCCTCCTATTAGGGGGCTTTCTAACTACATCTACATCTACAGCAAATTCAACAATTTACCAACTTATATGAAGATATTTTAATTTAGGAATATTTTTTGCTATAACTTAAGTAAAAAGTAGTCGCATGCATCTTATCTTAACTCTTATTTTACTTTCATCCTTTTTATATGCTAAAGCTCCCGATTTCTCAATCATAATAGATGAGCCATTTAACAACGCTCTCGTGGATGTAACGGAGGATTATGACAGAAGCATAAGTGCCGTCGGATACATAAAAAAATACAAAAACAACCAAGCAAAAGAAGAGACTACATATAGAAACGCTTTTGATTATCTTGCATCTGTCTCTAACACTTACGGCTCACAGATACATTTGGTAAAAGTAGACAATCAGGCAGATATAACCCTTAGAAAATCAATTGACTTGCCAAATTTCAATGAGGCAGTATCTATTGCGAAAACTCCACAAAACGGCTATTTTGTTGGCGGACACACACTTGATGGCTCACTCTTGATTATAAAAGTCAGCTCCAGCGGTGAGAAAATATTTCATAAAACCTTTGGAACGGCAAACCAAGATAAAATGAGTAAGATGATTCTGCTTCGTGATGGAGGAGTTTTAGCCATAGGCTCATCTACGGCTTCGAGATCTCCAAACGACAATCTATTTGATAGCGGCTTAGGTCTCAGTGATATCTATATGGCAAGATTTACAAGCAACGGCGAGATGCTATGGAGCAAAAAATACGGTACGTTAAGTGATGACATCGGAATTGATGCAGCAGAAGCGGATGACGGCTCAATTATGCTTCTTGCTCAAACAAATAGTGAAAAATCGAAGAATGCTACTATTTTAAGAATTACACAAAACGGGGATAAGATCTGGCTCAAAGAGTATAAAAACGAGAAAAATACGACTCCGCATAAAATCTTAAAACTAAGAGACGGCAGTTTTGCCTTGTCGCTCTCTCAAGAAGATGATTTAGGTAAAGAGCAAGTGAGACTTCTTAAAGTGGATCTGCAAAAAAATATTTTGCTCGATAAGATGGTTCAAACAACTTATGCAACTATTTTAAAAGATATAAAAGAGTATTCAGATGGCAAAATCATAGGGGTCGGAAGCGTTCAAGATAACTATAATACCGATGGAGTCGCTATGCTCTTTGACAGTAAATTTTCCATGCTTACACAAGAACATTACGGCTCCGCTGCACATGATTCGTTTAATGCCCTAAGCATACTTCATAATTCACAAGTCGGAGTTGTAGGAGTTTATACAAATAAAGAGTCGCAAGAGACAAATATGTGGATTGTAAAATTAAACAAAGATCTCACTATGGTAAAAATAGCGGTAAAAGCAGAGACTAAAACAGAGATAAAATCAGCAAAACCGACAAACTTTTATGCAGATTTATATGCCCTGCTCAAACAAGAGATAGAAGCAAAGAAGATAGAACTAAAAGAAGATTTATCAATACATCTGATTGACGCAGCACTCTATTTTAAAGTCGGAGAGTATACTCTGACAAATGAGCAAAAAGAGTTTTTACAAAAACTTAGTAACAAACTTTTACCGTTTTTATATAAAAATAGAGAGTTTATAAAAACTCTCGAAATAAGCGGACACACTTCTAGCGAATGGGGCACAAGCGACTTTTCACAAAGATACTTAAAGAATGAAAAGCTATCCATGAATCGTTCATTTTCAACACTTAGCTACATATTTAACAACCATGACGGTACAACTCAAAAATGGCTCGCAGAGGTTATAAAGGGAAGCGGTGTGAATTTTTCAAAAAAAGTAATTTACAATGAAAACGAGGATAAAGAGAGATCAAGAAGGGTAACCTTCAAGATCATTCTTAAGTGATTATTAATTATCATACCCTTGCGTATTGTCATTATTCGCTTTAAAACTAAGTCTTACTTTATCTTGTTTTAGTTTTTTATAGAGTTTGTGTTTAGCTTTTTGAAGTTCTTCGTCATTAAGTAAAAATTCAGCTTTTATCGCCTCATCGTTCATGCTAGCACTATCCATTGCAAAAAGTTTTAACTCTTTTTTTGTAAGTTTTGCTTTTAATGCATTATAGAGAGTTTTATCCTCTTCTATAAGATCAATCTCGCTTAGTCTGCAATATTTAGCCAACAACTCCCTAAAACTATTTTCACCGTTATACTGTCTCCAGATACTATTTTTAAGCATTATATTTTCTCCAAAATTTGTGTTAAATTTTTTGTCTCAATCACTATATTTGCCTCTTTTCTTAAAATCTCTCTTGCACAAAAAGCGACTCTTGTTCCGGCATGGGCAAACATTGAAAGATCGTTTGCTCCGTCTCCGCATACCAGCGTTTCATCTTCTTTGACTCCCAACAGACCCTGCAAGCGAACCAACATATCGCCTTTTGAGTAGTTAAACATCATATCTCCGCCGACAAGACCCGTAAGTATCTGGTTTTTATGGTGCAGCACATTTGAGAAATCCGCATCATAACCTAAAATATTTTTCGCATATCCCGTTGCACTTCTAAAACCGCCGCTAAAACAGACCACTTTCATGCCTCTGCTCTTTAACTCGGCAATAGTCTCTTGTGCGCCTTTCATATATGGCAGATTATGGCTTATCTTCTCGACTATGCTGTATTCCAAACCCTTTAAAAGCCCTACCCTTTGCTGAAGCGATTCAAAAAAATCAAGTTCACCGCTCATCGCAGCCTCGGTTATTTTACTTACCTCTTCACCAAGTCCTAGTTCTTCTGCAAAAAAATCTATCGTCTCGCCATCCATCAGCGTAGAATCGAAATCAAAAACAGCCAATTTCAACATATATTACTTCCCTATCTGTTATAATTGCGCAATTATACCCATTTAGGATGCTTTTTGTTTGATGAACTCATAAATAAACTAAAAAACGACACATATATAACCCTTGAAACTACGCCTAGTCACTCTCCTGTTTTTTCGCCTATAATTGAGACGATAGCAGAATTAGGGCTAGATAAACTGGTAGACGGTTTTACGACAACCGACAATCCACTTGCAAAACTGAAATACAACTCTCTCTTTGCGGCAAAAATGCTTCAGGATAGATTTCATAAGCCTGTAATCGCCACGATGAGTATGCGAGATAGAAATAAGATTGCACTTCAGTCAGATCTATTAGGAGCAAATGAAGTCGATGTTCGTGCCATTTTAGCATTAACGGGAGATCCTGCCACGATATCCGACCAACCCCATACAAAGGGAGTTTTTGAGGCAGACAGCACGCTGTTGCTTGATATCATCTCATGTTTTAACAGCGGCATAGACTACGCAGGCAAACCCTTTACATGTAAGCCTAGAGAGATCTATCCTTTTGCGGTTATCAACTCTTATGCAAAAAACCCAAAGACACTTCAAAAAAAGATGCAAAAAAAGATAAAGCATGGAGCAGTAGGGATTATTACGCAGCCGATCTATGATATCCAAAGTGCAAAACTTCTTCTTGAACTTAAAGAAGCTACAGAGCACAGCAGCTCTGCGGAGTTAATTTTTGGAATTTTTCCAATAACAAAACTCAGAACCGCACAGTTTTTATCGGCACATGTTCCCGGTATAAACGTGCCTAACTACTGGATAGAAGCTCTAAGGGTTGCTAATGAAAAAGGAGCCCAAGAGGAGTACAGAGTCGGTTTTGAACTTAGCAAAAAACTATTCGAAGATCTTAAAGCTCTTCATCCAAAAATCCATCTTATGACGGCAAACCAGTTTCAAATAGCAAAAGATATACTCATATAATTTAAGGAAGAAAAATGATAGATTTAAAACTACTGCAAAAAGATTTTCAAGGTGTAAGCGCTAAACTTGCACGCAAAGGCGTCAGCGCTGAGCTTATAGATGATTTAAAGAGAAAAAACGAAGAATTAAAAGTTGCAAAAGTTGAATATGAGACGCTCCAAGGAGCTCAAAATATTATGAGCAAAGAGTTTGGTATATATAAAAAAGAGGGCAGAGACGTAAATGAGCTTAAAGCGAAAGTTGATGCAAATAAGATAAAAATAGCTGAAGCACTTGACATTCAAAGAGAAAAAGAGAGTGCACTTGAATCTCTTGCCATGTCTATTCCAAATATTCCCGACGATGATGTTCCAAGCGGTGCGGATGAGAATGAGAATATTGAGATTAGAAAAGTTTTAATGCCTAGAGAGTTTAGCTTTGCCCCGAAAGAACATTGGGAACTGGCTGAAAAAAATGGATGGATAGATTTTGAACGCGGTGTGAAACTTGCAACTAGCCGTTTTAGCGTTGCTTTTGGCATGGGTGCAAAACTAGAACGTGCGCTTATAAACTTTATGCTCAATTTTAACTCCAAAAGAGGTTTTGAGGAAGTAAGCGTTCCTGCAATTGTAAACAGAGCAGCGTTAGAGGGAACTGGACAGCTTCCGAAATTTGAAGATGATCTCTACAAAATACATGAGCAGGAACTGTTTTTAATTCCTACAGCCGAAGTGCCTGTTACAAATCTTTTTCAAGATGAGATTTTATCTCCAAATGAGTTGCCAAAAAAAATGACCGCTTATACTCCATGTTTTAGAAAAGAAGCAGGTGCGGCGGGGCGAGATACAAGAGGGATGATAAGACAGCACCAATTTCACAAAGTAGAACTTGTTGCGATCACAAAACCGGAAGATAGCGATAGAGTATTTGATGAGATGGTGCAAACTGCTTCAGATCTTCTAAGCGCACTTGAGCTTCCTCACCGTCTCATGACACTTTGCAGTGGAGATTTAGGTTTTGGAGCGGCTAAAACAGTTGACTTGGAAGTTTGGCTGCCGGGTCAAAACAGCTACAGAGAGATAAGCTCAGTCTCAAATACTAGAGATTTTCAGGCAAGACGTGCAAAAATAAGATTTAAAGACGGTGATAAAAACTCTTTCGTACATACGCTAAACGGATCTTCACTTGCAGTCGGCAGAACTATGGTGGCAATAATGGAGAATTTTCAGAATGAAGATGGAACGATAACTATTCCAAAGGTGCTTGAGCCTTATATAAACTAAGTTTGTGGTATCTTTTTTGCTTCAACAGAGAAATTATAGCAAGGTGAAAAATGGGTGATGGACAAGAAGAAGAGATTATAATCATTGAAGACAGTGATGCCACAGATGCTACATCTTCAAGTGAATCTCAAACAGAAGAAAAATCATCATCTGCAAATAAAAAAAAGTTCCTCTACATAGGCATCGGCGTGGGAGTTATCATACTCTTAGCCGTAATTACCTTTTTTGTAATACAAAAATTGCAAAAAAAACATGCAGAGCTCCCCGGCATTGTAGAACAAAAGATTGAGCAAGAGATTACAGAACCCATAGAGCCAAGCAAAATAGAAAATATGATAGCAAAAGCAGATTATCTCTACTCAACCGGTTCAAAAGATGAAGCGCTCTATCTTTATGAGAAAATTGCGCACTACAGCGAAGCTGTTTCAGCCTATAACCTTGGCGTAGCCCAACTAAAAGATGCACAGTATGAGACAGCTTTGGCTTCATTTCAAAAAGCAATACAAAATAATGAAAAAAGATGCGTAAGTGCTATTAATGCCGCTGTTTGCTCTCTTCACTTAAATAATGAAAAGAATTTTAAATACTATATTGATATGGCATACGCTTACCTGCCTCAAGAGAGACCCTCTCCTTTGTACTCATACTACTATACCCTTATCAACTACTATAACGGTAACTATCTAGAGGCTCTTAGCTCTCTTAACAACCCAACAACCGACGAGTATATAGAAACTCAGAACTCTCTTAGCTCAAAAATAAATGCTCTATTTGACAACAACGTTGATGCCATAAGAAGCATGGAAAAAAGTGAACTCGCATCCAATGACTTTAGTTTAGGGCTGCTTTATGCAAGAGTAGGTGATTTAGCTCAGGCAAAAAAATATTTGCAAAGTGCCATCCAGAACAATATAGAGCCTATGAAAGCTCAGCTTGCACTCGG
>CAIUZU010000149.1 GCA_903903705.1 uncultured Helicobacteraceae bacterium | reverse complement strand
GATTGTTGTCCACGCCCCAGTGGATACCTGAGACCCCGATTTTGATTGGGTTTGTGCTGTTCGGATTTTCCTTGCTCGGAGAAAAGCTTTGGGGTCTGTAAGTTAAAATTCAAAGAGTATGATTTAGATTTTTCTCTTCCAAGAATGGATAGCAAAATCAGATCTGGACATCGTGGATTTGAGATACATGTAGATTCAAATCTTGACTTTAAAACCGCAGCATCTAGAAGAGATTTTACAATTAACTCTATCGGTTATGATGTTATAGAAAAAAAACTATTAGATCCATTTTACGGAACAGATGATTTAAAAAACAGAACATTAAGAGCCGTTAATTTGGGAACTTTTATAGAAGATCCACTAAGAGTTCTAAGAGCTGCCCAATTTTGTGCAAGATTTGAACTTAAAATAGAAAATCAATTATTTCTTACATGTAAAGATATGGTTTTAAAAAATATGTTGGATGAACTGCCTAAGGAGAGAGTATTTGAGGAGATAAAAAAACTTCTTTTAAAATCGCAAAACCCCTCATATGGATTTAAGCTCTTAAAAGAGTTCGGCATCAACATATACACAGATAATATAGATGTAGCCGATGAGATAGCCAAACAGCTAACATCAAACTCACAAACAAACTTGAGTTTGATGTTAGCGGCACTCTGTTATAACCTTAACCAAGCAGGAACAGAAGGCTTTATACAAAAACTAACAAATGAAAAAGAGTTATTAAACAGCGTAATTCAATTAGTCCGATTATATAGCGAAATAGATATTATATATGCGAACTCTATGAACGACTATTCTCTCTACAAGCTCGCCTCAAAAATAGATATAGATAAACTTTTAATTTTAAGTAGCTCGATTTACTTTGCCAAAAACAGTTCTAAAACCTATAAAGCAGGAGAAGAGATCTATAAAAGGGCAAAGGAGTTAGATATATTAAGCAAAAAACTTCCTGCTCTTTTGGGTGGAAGAGATATTTTAAAATTTGGTCTTGCCCCTTCAGAGCAGTTCTCAAAAATTCTCCATGAAGCTTATGAGGCTCAAATGCATGGAGAATTTAAAAATAGAGATGAGGCTATGCTTTGGTTAAAAGAGTATTTAAAGAAGCTAAAGCTTTGAACTATCAATCTCTATAACAGTGTGAACATTTCCTCTAGGATTATAATCCGCAACAATTTTCATGTACTTCGGTTTCAATTTTCTATCTAAAACTTCATAAATCTCATTTGCGCTGTTTTCATGCGATATGTGTCTCTCTCTAAAAGAGTTTATGTAAAGCTTTATAGCTTTTAGCTCAACCACCCACTCATTTGGCGTGTATTCCAAATGTATCGTTGCAAAATCAGGATAACCGCTTCTAGGGCAAAGGCAAGAGAACTCCGGAAGAGTCATTTTTATAATATAATTTCTCTTATGCTCATTTGGCCAAATTTCCAAATCTTTTTCAACATCAAACTCACTGATAATTTTTTCACCGTATTTCATTACTGCTCCTTAATTTTTTTCTAAAGGTGCTAAATATTTACCTTGTAAATAGTCAACTCCCGACTTTTGCATTAAATTTTTGGTATCTTCATCTTCAATCATTCTAATCCAGCTTTTAATCCCTTTTTCATGAGCCATTACATTAAAGCCGTCTATTATATTTTTATGCATTTTTTCATTTACGTCTCTAGTGTAAAAAGATCCGAAT
>CAIUZU010000148.1 GCA_903903705.1 uncultured Helicobacteraceae bacterium | reverse complement strand
AGAAGATAAAACCTGCTAAAACCGTTGCCCAGCTTATGTATATCATAGATTCATATCCGTCAGACCATGGCGCATGACCTGCTACATACCATCTAAGTCCTATGCCGAACGTATGTACAAAAAATAGCGTCGTTAAAAGTGCCAGAGAAACTTTTGAAAACATAGCAATATTAAATTTAGGTTTTAATATTTTTATAAAACTAGCGATTAGGAGAACAAATCCGATAAGAAGATACAGAGGGTAGATTCTCTCAAATATATTTGCATAGTTGTATAAAACTTCAGCTTTTATCCTTGTATCAGATGGTGTAACGGATGCTCCGTAAAACTTTTGATACTCTGCTATTTTCTCGATTGAAGAGTTTGCGACACCCCAGTTTCCGCTATTTATAGCTCCATCAAGTGAAGTAAAATATTCAAATGCGATATCTCTGATTTTTAAAGAGTTTTCTTGTGAAAAAGTCTGCAACGCTTCGACTGTCGGGTACCATTTATTGTTTACGTCGTTTGGTTTTGGCCAGATTTTTATCAATGCACCCGAATAGACCGAGTAAGAGATATTTACTCTCTCATCTATTTCCAAAACAGCCTTATCCAAAAGATCTCTATGTTTTGGCTCTTTTCTGTTAGCGCTATCCACATGCTCGGCAAGTTTATAACCGCTTAAACTCTCAGGGTCTACGAAAAACTGTGAAAAAGAGGCATAGCTTGCATCACTTTTTGCACCTATGATTTTGTTTACCCCTTCATTTTTTGTTCTGATAATTTTTAAATCTCTATAAACATCCGGTTTTGCCATCATTCCAAGGATAACCTGATTTGCGTTTAACTTATGTTCGCCTATCACAAGAGATGAGCTTTTATAGATTTTCGCCAAAATTTCCGTTGAGAGCGTATCAAGCGGCTTCATTCTTCCGCCGCTGTCTTGAATTATCAACTCGCCAAATCTCTTTGCATGCTCTTTATCAAAAGACAAAATGGTCTTAAGTGCAGGGTTTAGATCTTCTGCGTGAGATGGCGTAATGCTAAAGAGCAATCCGAGTGAGAGTAAAAATCCTACGACTTTTTGCTCACTTGCTTTTTTAGCTCTGTTTGAGAGCTGTGCAAATCGATTTTCTTTTGAAAAAAGTGACCAAAACATACCCAGACCCAGTAAAAAATAACCTATGTAAGATGGAAGTGTTCCAGGGTCGTTATTTACCGATAAAATAGTTCCCATCTCATCTTGATCATAAGATGACTGGAAAAATCTATATCCACGATGCTCTAAAATATTGTTCATGTAGATCCTGTAAGGCATATTGATATTTCTCTCTTTATCTATCAGTTCCACTTCGCTTGCATAAGATGCAGGCGACATAGAACCCGGATATCTGTCGAGTTGAAAGTCAACAAGTTTTACTCCAAATGGAACTTGTAGTTTTTTAGAGCCGTAAGAGATGTGCACGTCGACTCCCTCAACCATATTGTGATGCTCTTTAGCCGCTCTTCCTGCTTGAGCAAAAATCATAACATTTTGGGAAGCAGTGCCAACTTTTATATTGAAATTTAGAGCATCCATTTGAGGTCGCATAGGAGAAGCGTTAGGGTCTGATACAATTTTTGTAGTAGCATGTTGATAGAAACCACGCACTATGAAGTTCGCACCCTCTACCCCAAAAAGAGTTCTCGCTTCAACACTGTTTTTTTCACTCGGATCTATTTCTCCTTGTGAATTATCATCCATTTTCATAAATTTTAAAGGCATATCATGCTTCATATAGAGCTTTCCGCCTTCGTTAAAAATAGAGACAACAGGTCTTAAAAACATCTTTTGAGAGCCAAAATCTATAGCAATCTCTTCATTTTCATAGTATTCACCCTTTTTAAGTCTGATAGGCTTGCTTGCAGTGTTTGTACTAACCATCATCTCGATAACTTCAAAGCCGCCCTCTTTACCCTCTACTAGGCTCTCGATAGCATCAGGAATATACTCAACAAGTTCTACCTCTACCTTTTTACCCTCTACGTTAAGAGATGCTGATAGAGAATTTGTGCTTTTTTTTGAGAGATAAACACTCTTTTCGCTAACCTCTGTTTTTTCTCCGACTTGCGCGCTAACACTAAAATAAGTATCGGAGCTAAGCATTGTCGTAGCCACTTCACCCTCACGGATATGCATAGTTCCTTCAAAACCAACAAAACGTGTGATTGCAGCACCAAGAACAATAATGATAAAAGAGAGGTGAAAAATAAAAATAGGAGCTTTTTTTATACTGAACATTTTATATCTAAAAATATTTATGGTTAAATTGATTGTTAATAGTGCGATTAAAATCTCAAACCAACGAGCATTATATATATCTGCTTTTGCGGTTATCGTGCCGTAATCATTCTCTACGAAAGTTGCATAACCTATAGCAAAAGCAAAAAGAAGCATCAGAAAAGCCATCGTTTTCATTGAGGCCAATACTAAAAGAAGTTGTTTCATACATATCCTTATTTTAAAAAGGGTATTCTAGTTAAAATTAGCTAATAGAGTATTAAACCAAGGGTTAATCTTCTATCTTAAATGTTATTCTAAAGTCTCCCTCATCAAGCTCTGTAGCTTCATGTGAGATACGCAAAGGCACTCTGTCATAAAGCGGAAACGGCTCATGAAAAAAGATACCTACAAGCCTGTCATTTTTGCTCTTAAGAAGACTCAAACCTACTATGGCATTTATCATCGGTTCAGGCGGCTGACACTCGGTCGCATTAAACTCATAGTATGTTAATCCGTCCTCTTCATATTTGTAAAAATTTAAAGTCGCTCTTGGAACTTCAATCAATGTTTTTTCCATTTTTCAAACCTTTTTTT
>CAIUZU010000147.1 GCA_903903705.1 uncultured Helicobacteraceae bacterium | reverse complement strand
GTAAAGGAAATTACCTGATTTTAAAGGTGCAAAAAGTTGAGATAACTACATGGGATATGATAGCGGTTTTTGCAGAGATGCTTGATGTTCCTGCACAGAAGATAGGTTATGCAGGGTTAAAAGACAAACATGCGACTACTACGCAATATATATCTGTCGAGTCAAAGCATGAGAGAGCGTTTAAAAATTTTCAGCATAAACAGATAAAAATTTTAGAAAAAATAAGACACTCTCACTCCATAAGAATGGGTGATTTAAAAGGGAACAGATTTAGCATCAATCTTTATGATATAGATGCCATGGATGCCGGAAAAATAGAAAAAGTTGCCAGAAAAATAGCAAAAACCGGACTTCCAAACTATTTCGGGTATCAGAGATTCGGTCAGGATGCAGGCAGTATAGAGCAGTCAAAAGAGATGATAAAAGGTGAGCTTTTTATTGAAGATGCAAAAATTAAAAGCTTTTTGATATCAGTTTACCAAAGCTACTATTTCAATGAATGGCTAAGAGAGAGAGTGCTTTTGAGCAGAGAGAAAAACAGCTCAGAGTTTCTACTTTTAAGCGGTGATGTTTATCTATCAAAAGATGGTAAATTATCGACTCCCAAGCTGATACCCACAAAAGAGTTTGAGAGTAAAAAGCTGATACCGACAGGGCTTCTTTGCGGCAGGGATACTTTTCGCTCAAGAGACGATGCCAGAGAGATAGAGACAAAGTATGATGACGAGTATTTGCAAGATAAAGGTTACAGAAGAGAAGCTCTTATCTATCCGAGCGAGATAGACTGCAAGTTTGTTAAAAAAGAGACAATGATGAATTTATCTTTTACACTTCCAAAAGGATCTTATGCGACTGTATTTTTAGAGAGCATCGCAGGAAAAAACTATAGTGCAAAAGACGTAAAACAGGCTAAAAGTAAAAAAAATAGATAAAAAACTTTTTGTATTATAAAAGTTTAATTAAATTTTTACTATAATCACACAATTTATTTGAGACAGGGAGTACACCTATGGGTGAATTGTTCACATTTTTCGGTCTAATTTCTCACGAGAAAAGTTTTATCTATATGACACACATGTTGTTGGCTGCAGGTATCGCTTTGGTTCTTGTTAGAATGGCTATGTCAAATCTTAAAGTAGTTCCAACAGGAACTCAAAATGTAATGGAAGCATATATTTCCGGTGTTCTAAAAATGGGAACGGATGTTATGGGTCAAGAAGCTGCTCGCCGTTATCTTCCTCTTGTTGCTACTATCGGTCTTTTTGTCGGTATCGCTAACTTAATCGGTGTTGTTCCGGGTTTTGAAGCTCCGACTGCGTTTTTAGAGTTCGCATTTACACTTGCTCTTTCAGTATTTATCTACTACAACTTTGAGGGTATTCGTCGTCAAGGTGTTATTAAATACTTTAAGCATTTTCTAGGTCCTGTTTGGTGGTTATACTGGTTAATGTTCCCGATTGAAATCGTTTCTCACTTCTCTCGTTTAGTTTCACTTAGCTTCCGTCTTTTCGGTAATGTTAAGGGTGATGATATGTTCTTGATGGTTATCTTGATGCTTGCTCCATGGGTTCTTCCAATGATCCCGTATGCACTTCTGACATTTATGGCATTCTTGCAAGCGTTTATTTTTATGATGCTTACTTATGTTTACCTTGGTAGCGCTATAGCTGTTGAAGAACACTAAAAACCACTTCTAATGCAAAAAGAAAAATTCGATAGAATTGTAAGCTTTTTGCTTGGAGCATCATGGGCAATTGTCCTCTTTGGTGCTCTTATAACCTTTCAACTCTTTCTTTTTTTAGGCTATTCACTTGCTCTTTTTATTACAATAACTTTCGTAGTAATTTCACTCTTTTTGGTTTTGGCACTTGATGCTTTTTCCATAAACAGAGAAAAATTTTATGAGATAAAAAAACAGACGGAACTGTTAGAAAAAATCTATTCAAAACATACAAAATAATCC
>CAIUZU010000146.1 GCA_903903705.1 uncultured Helicobacteraceae bacterium | reverse complement strand
CTTATAGCTACATCGGTATTTAAGTTCGTAAAAACCGAACCGGTTGTTTTAAAGCTAATTTCCTTGATATCAATATCAGTTTTAATCTGATAAACCTTTGCTTCTTGAGCTATATATCCGCTTACTTTTGCACGGAATAAAATGCTGTCTTTATTGTCTACAACCTCTATCGTATTGTCAACATTAAAATCCGGTACATTTTTTACTTCAGGTTCTGCAGGCTCTAAAAATTCACCACGGCAATTCCTACCCGGTTTGCCTTTTTTCGGCTTTATATACTCCATGACTATATCGCCCTCTAAAACGCTATGAATAAAACCTCTCTTGGCATAATCTACTTTATCGCCATTGCTTGTTGGACTCTTTTTGTCATAATGAACTATAAAATCATCATTTATGGTAGCCGTAGGTTCATATGCATCGGCAATAAGTATTGTTTGATTTTTGTCATATTTTATATTTCCGCCGACTTTTGCGAGTGCAGAAATTTTAGAAATGACATCTTTAACCATCTCATCAAAAATATTTACCAATATCCCTGCTCTCATTTTACTTTTATTTATATATCTTAAAAAATCTTCTTCAAAGTTCGGATGAGTGACTATTTCTGAACCGGCTTTTATGCTCAAATATATTTTGCATTTTGTTGCATTTGCTCCAACGGCAGCATGCAGATTTTTAAACACATTATCATCTTCTTTAGTAAATATCTCAACTTCATACTCTTGCTTGATTTGAAAATTTTCATTTAACAGCATAGAAGCATCGTCAAGCTTGTGCATTTCCTCTATACTTATCTCTTCCCAATCTGCAGTTGCTTTGTCTTTGTTTAATTTTGTATATGTTTGAATTTCTAATATATCAAAATCTAAAGTGTTAATATTTACATTGTTTTTTCTTGCTATTTCAGCCATCTCTTTAGAAACATTTTGCGTTCTTATAACGGTAGGACGAATTTTATTTGGTGATTTTTCTATTTTCTTATCTGAACTAAACAATCCCATAATTTCTACCCTATATTAAATTTCTTAAAAATTAAACCATCCATTTTAATCTAATATTTGTTAAAATTTCGTAAAATCAATATATCTTTATAAAAGAAGCCCATGTTTAAAGCAATTTTTACCAATAGTTTTGGGATTTTATTCTCAAGAATTCTAGGATTTTTAAGAGATTTAATGACTGCTTCGGCACTTGGCGCAAGTATATACAGCGATATTTTTTTTATAGCATTTAAACTTCCGAACCTTTTTCGCCGCATCTTTGCAGAGGGTGCATTTACGCAAGTCTTCATCCCTGCTTACGCAAAATCAAAACACAGAGCAGTTTTTTTGGCAAATATTTTTATAATTTTCTTATCCGTAATTATAATCTTATCCCTGCTTGTAACTATCTTGCCAAATATTGCCACACAAGTTATGGCTTTTGGTTTTAGCGATGAGATAATAACCATTGCCTCACCTTTTGTAGCTATAAATTTTTGGTATCTTCCGCTCATTTTTTCAGTCACTTTTTTAGCCTCCATGCTTCAGTACAAACGCCATTTTGCAACAACTGCATTTTCAACCGCACTGCTAAATATCTCGCTTATTTTTGCACTCTTTTTCTCTCAAGACAAAACTGCACAAGAAATAGTCTACTACCTAAGTTTTGGTGTCGTAATCGGCGGAGTTTTACAACTAATCACGCACATTATCGCTATCCGCCAATTAGGGCTCTCAAAACTGGTATACGGCGGCTTTAAATACATGAGAGTAAAATCAAAAAAAGTGGCACATGAGACTAAAAAGTTTAAAACGCAGTTTTTTCCTGCAATGTGGGGAAATTCCACCTCTCAAGTCAGTGCATTTTTAGATACTTGGCTTGCCTCATTTTTAGCTGCCGGATCTATCAGTTATCTCTACTACTCAAACCGTATTTTTCAACTCCCTTTAGCTCTTTTTGCCATCGCCACTTCAATCGCTCTTTTTCCTAGCATCGCAAAATATATCAAAAACGGTGATGAAGACGGAGCTATGCTTTACCTAAAAAAAGCTTTTTGGTTTTTGGCATATCTGCTTACGCTAAGCACCATCGGCGGATATATCTTAGCACATGAAATAGTTTGGGCACTTTTTGAAAGAGGTGCTTTTAGTGCGATAGATACGCAAAATACAACAGTGGTTTTACAGATGTACATGATAGGACTTCTGCCATTTGGTTTACAAAAACTCTTTTTACTTTGGCTCTATGCAAAAGAGGAGCAGTTAAGAGCTGCCAAAATCGCCACACTCTCTCTTGGATCCAATATCATTCTTTCTCTTATTTTTATCATGCCCATGGGCGCTTCGGGACTTGCTCTTGCAGGAACAATGGGTGGATTTGTAGGCTTTTTTCTAACCATAAGAGCATTTGGAGTAAAAAAGTTTTTTGATATACTTCGCTCAAAAAAAACTCTCTATCTGCTTGGAAGCTCAGTTTTATTTACGATTTTACTACTTATTTTTAAGGATTTTATGAATGCAGCTATATGATTCGGTGCAAAAAACAAAAAGAGAGTTTATCCCTCAAGAAAAAAACAAAGTAAGCCTTTATGTCTGCGGTCCTACTGTTTATGACGATGCACATTTGGGACATGCAAAGAGTGCTTTGGTTTTTGATCTCCTCTCACGTGTTTTAAAAGCAAACGGCTACGGGGTAACTTACGCAAGAAATATTACAGACATTGACGATAAAATCATAAACAAAGCAAAAGAGCAGAACAAAAACATAAAAGAGATAACAGATCTCTATACGAATGCTTACCATGCAGAGATGGCTAAACTCGGAGTTAACCGTCCAGACATTGAGCCAAAAGCAACCGAATCTCTTGAAGCTATGTTTGAACTTATAGAAAAACTTCTTCTTAGCAACCATGCTTATAAGACTTCCAACGGAGATGTTTACTTTGACACTTCAAGCGATTGCGACTACTTAAAACTCTCCCACAGAGTTCAGGATGAGAGCCAAAAACAGCAGAGAATCGAGAGTTTTTCAGAAAAAAGAAACAGTGCAGATTTTGCTCTTTGGAAAAGCGTGCATGACGACAGCATCTCATTTGAGTCACCCTTTGGCAAAGGTCGCCCCGGATGGCATATAGAGTGTTCTGCCATGATAGAGAAACACTTAGCGAAAAAAGGTAATAAATTTGCAGTAGATATTCACGGCGGCGGAGCGGATCTGCTCTTCCCTCACCATGAAAACGAAGCTGCACAGACCAGATGTGCTACCTCACATGTACTCGCTAACTACTGGATGCACAACGGATTTGTAAATATTGACGGCGAGAAGATGAGCAAAAGTCTCGGAAACAGCTTTTTCTTAAAAGATGCACTCAAGATCTATGACGGCGAAGTTTTAAGATTTTATCTGCTAAGTACTAATTACAGGGCTAATTTCAATTTTAATGAAGAGGATTTGCTAAGTTCAAAAAAGAGACTTGACAAGATCTACAGACTCAAAAAACGTCTATTTGGTTTATCTCATAAAGATGAAAAAACAAAGTT
>CAIUZU010000145.1 GCA_903903705.1 uncultured Helicobacteraceae bacterium | reverse complement strand
TTATCGAGACGATTATAGATTTTGCGCATAAGCTTGGAATCGAAGTTATCGCAGAGTTTGTAAGCTCTCAAAAATTGTACGATGCGCTTATGGAGCTTCGTGTTGACGGTATTCAAGGCTATTTTGTCGGAGTTCCAAATGAAAAAATATAACTGATCTTATAAATCTTTCGCATTTATGCGAAAAGCTTGTCTGTAACATTAATAATATAAGAGGTCTTTATGAAGAAAGAGTATTTATCTATATCTTACGAGTGTCTAAGCTCCATAGGGAACTCTTTTGAGCTTGAGAGCATGATGAGTGAGGTTGTTATCACTTTTTACCAAAAAACAAAAGCTTCGTTTGTCGCTTTTTATGAGGCAAGAGACCTTAGTGTTCCTATGATACAAGCAGGCAAAGATGCGGCATTTACACTTAAACAAGATAGCGATAAATGCTATATGAAAGAGATGGAAGATTTTTTTGTAATTATCTTGCCGCTTAGATCTAGCTATATGAAGTTTATATATTCAAAAGAGAGTGATATCTCTTATATCTTTGAGATGATTTGCGGTTTTTCTAGAAAGATAAATTTTGCTCTTAGCGCATGTGCCGGTGTTAAAGAGCTTGAAGAGTTCAATGATGAGCTTGAAGAGAGAGTCAGAGAAGGCGTAAATAAGATAAGAGAGCATGAAAATATGCTGCTTGTACAGTCAAAGAGTGCCATTATGGGAGAGATGCTTGAGATGATAGCGCATCAGTGGCGTCAGCCCATCACCTCTATCGGTATGATTTCAAACAATATGCTCTTTAGTATCGTCATAAGTGAAGATGAACCGCTGGATAAGCCTCAGTTTCAAAGCGAACTTGAAGATATCAACAAGCAGATAAAATATCTATCGCACACTATAGATGATTTTAGAAACTTTTTTAAAGAGAGCAAGACACGTCAAGAGATCTATATGGATGATATAGTAATAAAAAGCATCTCTTTGCTAAGTAAGCAGTTTGAGCAAAACTCCATTGCTATCGAAGTGAAAAACGGATGCCAAAATACGCTTCTTTATACCTACAAAAATGAGCTTACGCAAGTTTTGCTAAATATATTGCACAACTCTAAAGATGCCTTTGAGTCATGCAGACAAGAGAATAAAAAGATAGCGATAGATTGTTCAAAAAAAGATGATGAGATAACTATAGAGATAAACGACAATGCAGGCGGCATAGAAGAGAGTATTTTACAAAAAATATTTGAGCCTTACTTTTCAACGAAAAAAGAGAAAAACGGAACGGGTTTGGGGCTTTACATGTCAAGGATTATAGTAACTAAACATCTTCAAGGGGAGATAGAGGCTAAAAACTCTAAAGATGGAGCATCTTTTATCATAAGGATGCCTATACTTAAAAAATCTGAAGAACTTTTTGAATGATATCTAGCAATGCGATGTTGTCAAATAGGCTGTTTTAACCATAAAAGAGCAGTGCCGAGGTAAATTTTTTACTATACCGCTGCATAAAATACAAGAGGAGAGGTCATGAATAGAGAAAAATTGGAAAAACTGCGTCAGCTTTGCAAGAGTATCTCCGTTTTGTACGTGGAAGATGACACTCACATTTCAGAGCAGCTTGAAAAACTTTTAAAAAAGATATTCCTCAAGATAGATGTTGAAAAAAACGGAGCGTTAGGTCTTGAAAGTTTTATAAAAAATAATCAGGATATCGTTATCACCGACATATCCATGCCCATGTTAGACGGAATCGAGATGTCAAAAAGAATCAGGCTTTTAAATCCGGAGCAAAATATCATCGTAACATCTGCGCATAGTGATACGGAGTCTCTTTTGAGTCTTATTGAGATAGGAGTCGATAAATTTATCCTAAAGCCCATCGACATGGGAGTTCTTTTGGAAACTATATCAAGAGTAGCGGTAAATATCTATAGAGCAAAAAAAGCCCTCACATGTGAGTATGGAGAAGATTGAACGGATGTTATATATTTTTGATTAGGGGTTTGCAAAGGATATTTGTCTTCTTTGGCACTG
>CAIUZU010000144.1 GCA_903903705.1 uncultured Helicobacteraceae bacterium | reverse complement strand
ATTAAAAGATATAGATAAAGAGGGCGTAGAAAAAGTTGCAGTATCTCTGCTTGAATCAGTTCAAGAGTTGAAAGTTCCGCATGAGTACTCTACTGCAAGCAATTATATATCTATAAGTATCGGTATCTCTTTTAAAGATATTACAGAAGAAAAGTCCAAAGATCAACTTCTCACAGAGTCCGATAATGCTCTCTATGAAGCAAAAACAACCGGCAGAAACAGGTATGTCATAGTTGCTTAAGACATTTTCGCTAAAATAGCGATACTATTTTTTTAAAGAGCCCAAAAGTTGTCATTAAACATAAAAACATATACCCAGCATTTTACAAATCCCCTCTATTTAGAGAGCGGGCGTATTTTAGAGCCTTATGATATAGCATACGAGACGTATGGCGAACTCAATGAAGATAAAAGCAATGTCATCGTTATCTGCCATGCACTCACAGGATCTCATCACTGCGCAGGAACTTACGAAGGCGATAAAAAAGCCGGCTGGTGGGATAATTTTATAGGTTCAGGCAAAGCGGTAGATACGGACAGATATTTTGTAATCTGTACAAATGTAATCGGCAGCTGTTTTGGCTCAACAGGACCAATGAGTCCGCAACATCCGCATCACAATCCATATCGTTACAAATTTCCGGTTATAACCATAAAAGATATGGTAAAAGCGCAAAGAATTCTTTTTGACAAACTCGGCATCCATAATGTTTATGCAATTATCGGCGGTTCTATGGGTGGTATGCAGGCACTCCAGTTTGCTATCAGCTATCCGAATTTTGCATCAAAAATCATCTCCATGGCAACAACACATGCAACACAGCCTTGGGCAATCGCTTTTAACAAGATATCTCAAGAGGCAATCCTCAAAGATCCTGATTTTAAAGACGGATATTACGAGAGCGAAACTATTAAAAAGAACGGGTTATCAGGTATGGCAGTAGGAAGAATGGCAGGATATATCAGCTTTTTATCTCCTGAATCTATGCAGAGCAAATTCGGAAGAGAGTACAAAAATACAGACGGACTTTACGAACTCTTCGGCAAGTTTCAAGTTGAGCTATTTTTAGAGTATAACGGTTATAACTTTACGAAATGGTTTGATCCGCTCTCTTATCTCTACATCACAAAAGCAATAAATATTTATGATTTATCTCGTGGATTTGACTCACTAAATGAGACACTGCAAAAAGTCAGCAGCGAACTTCATCTTGTAAGCTTTAGCAATGATTTGCTCTTTAAAAGCAGCGAGATGAAAGAGATAAGTGACACACTGAAAAAAATCGGCAATCAAAACCATACTTACATCGATATAGAGAGCGACTACGGACATGACGCATTTTTAGTCGAGGTCGATAAATTTGAAGATTATGTGAGGGATATTTTAAATGGCTAAAGAAAAACTTACCAAAGAAACCGAAGGTTTTACTAAAGAAGCCGAAGGTTTTGAATCAAAACTTGAGAGTGCAAAAAAAGTTTTAGAAACTCTAATGAATCCAGAGATTACACTCTCAGACAGCGTAAAAGCCTACGAGGTAGGAATGAGTGAACTTGGCAAAGCACAAAAAATACTTGAAAATGCACAGATAAAAATTACCGAAATAAAAGGCAAATAATGAGAGCGGCAGTTCTTCAGTTAAGTGCACAGGGCATGAGCTCCACAAAGCTATATAACTATATCCGCATTGCTTCAAAGGAAGGTGTTAAAGTTCTACTTTTGGGCGAATACATACTAAACCCATTTTTTAAAGAGTTGCAAAGCCTCTCTTTTGGCATGATTCAAGAGCAAGCCGAGCATCAGATAAAAGTTTTAAAAGAGCTATCTGCTACTTATAAACTAACGATTATTGCGCCTCTTATAGTTGTTAAAAAAGGCAAGGTCTACAAAACAGTCGCTAAATTTGCTCCAACATCTACTTCTTACTATCAGCAACAGCTTCTTATAAACTATCCTCACTGGAATGAAGAGAAGTTTTTTTCAAATGAACAAAAGAGAGTTGAAGCGCCGCTTATATTTAAAATTGACGGTTTTAAGTTTGCTATAATGAACGGATTTGAGATTCACTTTGATGAGATGTTTGAGCATATTTCTTCCAAAAGCGTTGACTGTATTTTGCTTCCGAGCGTATCTACTTTTGACTCTTTTGAGAGATGGAAAACAGTTATACTTTCTCGTGCATTTACGCATAACTGCTACATTTTAAGAGCAAACAGAATCGGTGAATATGCAGATAAAGAACATACTTGGAATTTCTACGGTGATTCTCTTTTAGCCTCTCCAAACGGAGAACTCATAGAACATCTCGGCAATAAAGAGGAACTGATGATAGTAGACATGAGCCACTCCGAAGTTCTTCATGCAAGAAAATCTTGGGGATTTAAAGAGATGATTCAAAAAAGAGATCTGCTATGATGAGCTACTTTCGCCGTCAAGTACAGCTTTGGGGAGAAGATACGCAAAACCTGCTCCAAAGTAAAAAGATAGCCATTATCGGTGCCGGCGGACTAGGAAGTTCACTTGCTTTTGCACTTGGTTCTAGCGGTATCGGCGAGATCCACATGGTTGATTTTGACGAAGTTTCAACCCACAATATCCACCGCCAAATTGCTTTTAAAATCGGTGATGAGGGAAAAAACAAAGCTACTTTAAACTCAGAGATTATCAAGCAGAGATGCCCGTTTGTAAAAACAATTGCACACGAGTGCAACTTTGAAGAGTTTAGTAAAAAAAATATAACCGTAGATTTGATCATAGACGCAACCGACAACCTCCCTACCCGCAGTGAAATCGACGACTACTGCAAAAACAAAAGCCTGCCTTGGATTTACGGAAGTGTGGAGGCTTTTCACGGTCAAGTCTGCTTTTTTGAACACTCATCTTTTAAAGACGCATTCAAGATAACTTCACAAACCCCTGCAGGAATCGCCGCTCCCATAGTCATGCACATCGCCTCGCTTCAGGCGAATCTTGCCCTGAGATATTTAGCAGGTTTGAGTGTTAAAAAAGATTGGCTCTACTACCTATTTTTCAACAGTGAGGGAGAGCTGATTACCCAAAAGTTTACACTTCCAAAAAGTTAAAGGAGTCTGAATGAAATTTTTAACTATCCTGTTATTGTCTGTTTTTACGCTTTTTGGTTCAGAGACCATTTCCACAGAACAAAAACCAAAAATCATGCTTGAATCAATATCGAAGTATGCTATAAAATTTGGCAGCGGCAATGTTAGTGACGTATATGTTTTTTTAGATCCTTTATGTAAATACTCTCGTGAACTTATGAAAAAAATAGAATCAAATAAGATGTTGCAGCTCACAAATAGCTACTATATAATGCTATACAGATTGCCTCGTATTGAATCTGAAAAAATTATACAGTACATTTATGAGTCAGATAATCAAAAACAAACACTCATAGATATAATGGTTGATGAAGAGATAGTAGATCTTGAAAATTTCAAAGCCAAAGAGAACACTATAAAAGCACTTCAAGAGATTACAGCGGTCGCCAAGACTTTTGATATGACACAACGCCCATATATGATCTCATTTGACAAAGACTCTAAATATTGCAGAGTTTCAGAAGGAACTGCTTCATGTCTAGAAGAGCTGGAGTAGATTATTAACCTGCCCTTTATAGATTTTTGCTATAATCGCGTCAACGAAAAATAGCAGGAAAACGATGAATTTTGAACCATATCCATTTGAAAAATTAAACAATTTACTAAAAAATATCACACCAAACAAAGATTATGAGCCATCTGTTTTAACTATCGGCGAACCGCAATTTGAGACTCCACAGTTTATACAAATGGCACTCTGCGATAATGCTTCACAACTTAGAAAATATCCAAAAACAGCGGGAGAGGATGAGTTAAGAACTGCACAAAGAGAGTTTGTAAAAACAAGATTTGGCGTTACACTTAGCAATGAACAGATTATCCCCACTTTTGGAACACGTGAAGTTCTTTTTAACTTTCCGCAGTTTTTACTCTTTGATATAAAAAATCCGGTTATGGCTTATCCAAACCCTTTTTATCAGATTTACGAGGGTGCGGCAATTGCTAGCAGAGCCAAAGTAATCCACCTAAATCTTACAGAGCAAAACAATTTTAAGCCGGAAATAGATGAAGAGATATTATCTGCATGTCATCTTGTTATTTTAAATTTTCCAAACAATCCTACAACTTCCTCTCTTACCTTAGAGGAGCTTGGAGAATGGGTAAAACTGGCTCTAAAATATGATTTCGTACTTTTAAACGATGAGTGCTACAGCGAAATATATACTTCCAAACCGATTCCATCACTTCTTGAAGCCTCACTCTATGTGGGAAATGAAACATTTAAAAATATTTTAGTCATCAACTCTATTTCAAAGCGTTCATCCGCTCCGGGGCTTCGTTCAGGCTTCATTGCAGGGGATGAAAATATCTTAAAAGAGTATATAAACTACAGAACTTACATCGGCTGTGCTTCCCCTCTTCCGCTTCAAAGTGCAGCGGCAGTTGCTTGGAGCGACGAAGATCATGTAGAGGTTGCAAGAGAGATTTATAAAGAAAATTTTGACTTAGCACGTGAGATTTTGGGCATAGAGATTCCAACCGGAACATTTTATATCTGGCTAAAAGTTGCGAATCCGCTTGAATTTACAAAAAAACTCTATGAAAAATATAATGTAAAAGTTTTACCGGGAGAGTATTTGGCAAGAGACGATGCAAACGGAGTCAATCCGGGTAAAGAGTTCATCAGAATTGCTCTGGTTGAGAGTGTAGAGAAAACAAGAAGTGCGCTTATTAGAATCAAGGAGGCTCTTACATGCAAAGAGTAGAAGAGTTAAAAACAAAAGTGCTAAACGCACAACAAAATGGAGATATAGCCTCTCTTTACGTACTAGAGCAGCAGGCTCATGAGCTTTTTGATGAAGATACGATTGGCGGTTTCTATGCAAATATACTTGATTTGGCGTTAGAGAGATTAACAGATACGCTCGAAACTCACAGAGTGATGGACATGAATGAAGTTCAAGATTTCGCCACGATTAGGGCACTCTATGAGTACGCAATTGAACACTACAGTGCAGGTAAAATCTCCGATGCAAGCGCACTATTTGAAGTTCTAAGCGGTTTAACAAATGATAAAAAATTCTCATCGGCTCTGAAATTTCACACTATTGCTTCAAGGGAAGATATCTCACTTGATGATTTCATTGAAAATATTGCAGATATCGAAGCAACGCAGGATGCAGGCACATTTTATATAAGTTGTTTTAATAAAGAGGCACAAAAATTGCTAGACAATGCCCAAATAAAGGGGAGTGGAGAATGAAGATACATTTTATCGGAATCGGCGGTATCGGCATATCCGGTTTGGCTCAGTACATGCACTACAGAGGACATGAAATCAGCGGTTCTGACATCTCAGACGGTGTCATCACTAAAAAACTCCGAAAACTCGGCATCACAGTTACTGTTCCTCATGATGCCTCTGCCATTACAGATCAAGATTTGGTTATCCACTCTGCCATTATCCGCCCGGACAATCCCGAAATTATTGCTGCAAAAGCAAAAGGCATTGAAGTTCTAGCCCGTCGTGAAGCACTGCTGCAAATTTTAAACACATCTAAAGTTTACGCTGTTGCCGGCGCACATGGAAAAAGCACGACTACCGCAATTTTAACCTCTATCATGGAAGGCTCGGCAATCATCGGTGCAGAGTCAAAAGCATTCGGCTCAAATGTCAGATACGAAAAAAATAACAATGTTATGATTTTTGAAGCGGATGAGAGTGACGGAAGTTTCTTAAACTCAAATCCGTATTGTGCAATCGTTGTAAATGCAGAGCCTGAGCACATGGAGTATTACGACTACAACTATGAACTTT
>CAIUZU010000143.1 GCA_903903705.1 uncultured Helicobacteraceae bacterium | reverse complement strand
ATATTTAATTTTTTTTTGATATAATAATCACATAAGTGTGGGATAGATGATTTCATTATTTTATAGAATAAGAATATAATTTGTGCCGGCTATATTAAAGGGAAAGGTTGTTGATGTTCTTCAAAAAAAATAATAAGCTCATTGCTAATTTAGAGGCTAAAGAGAGAGAAATAGTAAATTTAAAAAATGAGCTTGAGAGTGCAAACTTAAAGATCTTAGATTTAGAGAGAAAAGTAAGCATCAACGGTAATGAACATACGCTGAATGAACTTATTAAATCTCTAGTAAACGGTTTAACAGACTCTTGTTTCAGAGATTTATCGGGATTGCAAGTTGATCTTGGCAATAATCTACATGAACTTCAAGATATTCATCAAAGAAGTGACCAAAGCAATGAAAATGCAAATAGTGCATTGGTTGATGTAAATACTTTATCCAACACAATGATATCTTTGCTAGAACACATAACAAACACTTATGATCAAGTAAATATATTAAATACAAATGTTGAAAACATATCAAGTGTTATTAGTTTGATTAAAGATATAAGTGATCAGACAAATCTTCTAGCACTTAATGCCGCGATAGAAGCTGCTCGTGCAGGTGAGCACGGAAGAGGCTTTGCAGTTGTTGCGGATGAAGTTAGAAAACTGGCTGAGAGAACACAAAAAGCGACAAGTGAAGTTGAAATAACCGTACAAGGTCTAAAGCAAAATGCTCAAGAGATACATGAACACTCAAAATCAATGGAAGATCTCTCAACAGACTCAAATGAGCAGGTAAACTCTCTTCATGAAAAGATGCTGGATATGCTTGGCAGTTCTGATGTTATAGCTAATGAAAACCAAAATATTACAAATGCTATATTTATGGCTCTTGTAAAACTTGACCATCTGCTATTTAAGTCAAATGGATATAAAGCCGTGTTTAAAAATCAAGCTGATGCTCATTTTGCTTCAGATACCGAATGCCGTTTGGGCCAGTGGTATAACAACGGTATAGGAAAAGAGCATTTTAGTAAGACGTCTAGTTACTCAAAGCTTAGTGCACCACATAAAGAAGTTCATGACAGCATTAAAAAAGCTATAGATTGTGTAGCAAAAGACACATGTACACAAGAGGCAAAAAATGTAATGACTTACTTTGCAAATGCAGAAAAAGCGAGCGGTGAAGTGACACAAATATTAAGTAGTATGCTCCAAGAAGAGAGAGCTTCAAGGCATAAATAACTCTAAGCTCCTCTGGAGTTTAGCCCTTTTGTTAATACCTCGTTTATCTCTTTTTTATATTCTGAATTTAGTCTTCTAAGTTCTCTATCAAAGTAAATTATTATATCTTTATTTGTATGTTTGTGTCTGCATATCGTGAAGAGCAAATCTGCATAGATATCAAAATCAGGATGAGGTCGCATCCCAAGTTTTTTGTTTATAACTCCGTAATATTTTGTAATCAATTGAACGGCTTCCAATAGTTCGGCGGCATTTGATTTTTTATTTTTTATCACATATACCAAAGATTTAAAATCAGGCGTTGCTGAAGTATCACTATCATATTTTTCTATAGATGGATTTTTTTTCTTTGCACTTTCTTTACTAGGTTCTAAAAATAGAAAAAACATTAAAACTGCTAAGATTACAATCAATCCTATTATAGATTTAATGATTAACTCTGCTTCCATTGCCACTACTTTTTTTATAGATTATATCACACTCAATAAGGCTTACCAAGTAAAAGTTATAAATTTAAAAAATAAATTAAATGGCTAGTACGGTTTAATGTGGTGGACAGTGAGGGATTTGAACCCTCGGTAGGTTTCCCTACGCTACCTTTCCAAGGTAGTAGATTAAACCGCTCTCCCAACTGTCCGGTGAAGAGCCGAAATTCTACACTTTTAAGACTTAATTTAAGCAATACTTTTATAAAAGTATCTGCTACAACACTCTTTGTAAATCATTACATCAAATCGCTGTAGTCATACTTTTGCAGATCTATATATAGTTTTTTGCCTATGGTTATGATTCGAGAGTCATCTTTTGAGTATTCTTTAAACTTCTCTTT
>CAIUZU010000142.1 GCA_903903705.1 uncultured Helicobacteraceae bacterium | reverse complement strand
CAGAGATAAAAGGCAGTGTCGTAGTTGTAGAAGATACAAAAATGTCTATCTCACTCTCTCCTGAAGAGATTTTAAGAACATCTGAACATGCAGTGTCACAGGCTGTTGAAACGATTAGAAACAGACTTGATCAGTTTGGTCTCTCTGAACCATCCGTTACACGACAGGGCAAAGATAAGATTCAAGTTGAATTGGCCGGAATCAAAACAGTAGAAGAGGAGCAAAGAGCTCGCGAACTTATTTCTCGTGCCGCTAAACTTCAACTTATGGCTGTTGATGAAGACAGAGCAGGCAGAGTTTACAGCATGAGCAACAATGAGGCTGCTACTTACGGTGATATCGTTTTAGAAGATGCTACAAATAAACAGATGAAATATCTGGTTCGTGAAATACCTATCTTAGACGGCTCAATGTTAACAGATGCTCATGTGGGCTTTGACCAAAACAATCGTCCTCTGATTAATTTTACACTCAATGCCGAGGGTGCTGGGATATTCGGTGATTTTACCGGAAAAAATGTCGGAAAAAGATTAGCAGTTGTTCTTGATGGAAAAGTCTATTCAGCTCCAAATATAAATGAGCGTATTGGCGGCGGAAGCGGTCAAATATCTGGAAGTTACACGGTTGTTGAAGCTAAAGATTTGGCAATTGCTCTTCGTTCAGGTTCTCTTTTAGCACCGATTTATGTTATGGAAAAGCGTTCAGTAGGTCCTAGTTTGGGAGCAGACAGTATTCGTGCGGCACTGCTCGCGTTGGCAAGCGGTTTTGGACTTGTAATCCTTTTTATGATGTTCTATTATGGACTTGCAGGAGTTATTGCAAATATAGCAGTCGTGATAAATCTTTTTATTATCTTAGGACTGATTTCACTCTTAGGTGCAACGCTTACACTACCGGGTATGGCGGGAATAGTGCTTCACATTGGACTTGCCGTCGACTCAAACATTATTATTAATGAGAGGATTCGAGAGGGGCTTCGTGCCGGAATTCCTCCAAGCAGGGCGATAGCAGAAGGTTACCAAAAAGCGATGCGTGCAATTTTAGACTCAAATATAACTCAAATACTGGCATGTACAATTTTATATGTGTATGGAACAGGAGCTATTAAAGGGTTCGCGGTAACGCTAAGTATGGGTCTATTGGCATCAATGCTTACGGCAATTGTAGGAACATACGGTATTTATCAGTTTTTTATGAGTCGTATAGAAAAAAATAAAAACTACACATTGTGGTTTGGTATGTCAAAAAGAAAAGGAGCATAATTATGGAACTTTTTAAAGAAGACAAAGTTTATAACTTTTTAGGAAAAGGGAAAATCTTTTTTATTGCATCTTTTGTTCTCTTTTTCATCTCTATTGCAATCATAGCAGTAAAAGGGTTCTCATTTGGTATCGACTTTACAGGCGGAACAGTTGTTCAGGTAAAGTATACACAGGATGCTCCGATTGGCAAGATCCGTGAAAGTCTTAAAAAAAGTGAACTTTTTGAACATGCAACCGTAAGTGAATTTGGTTCAGCACAAGAGATAGTTATAAAAACTCCGGCATCAACTGTTGGTTTGAGTAATGATATCGGTGATACAACTAAAGAGATTTTAAAAGATACCGGAGAATTTGAGATTCGTCGTGTCGATATGGTCGGTCCAAAAGTAGGAGATGAACTTCGTGTTAAAGGTCTTACTGCATTTTTATTGACATTAGTTGCTATTATGGCAACGGTAACATTTCGTTATGAGTGGCGTTTTGCATTAGCCGCTATTATTGCTATCGTTCACGATATTGTTATAACTTTTGGATTTGTTTCATACTTTAAAGTTGATTTCAATATTGAAAGTGTTGCCGCATTGCTTATGATTTTGGGCTATTCAATCCATGATACCATTATCGTTTATGACCGTGTACGTGAGAATATAGAGGAGTCTAAAGAGACAGATTTTGTTTATCTTATCAATGAAGCGGTTTCAAGAACACAATCACGAACAACTCTTACTTCTTTGACTGTATTTTTCGTTGTGTTGACGCTCTATGTTTTTGGAGGCGATATTATGCTTGGCTTTAGCTTCCCGATGCTAGTCGGTGTTATCATAGGAACATATAGCTCAATTTTCGTAGCTGCTCAACTTGTCGTCTGGACAGGATTTAATGTTGCAACTTATCGTCAAAGGCTTGCTGACAAGGTAAAGGCTCATGCAGAAAAAGAGAAAATGAGATCTCAATTCGAATCCGGAGTTATCTAAATAACTTCTCACCTGCTTCATAGTGACTGAAAAAATACTTCAGTCACTCCTTAAGATACTTTTTGTATAATCCTTCCAATTAATTTAAAGCTAAGGTATCGGTATGGATTGGGGTAAGGTAATATATGTATTTTTCTCGTTGATGAGCTTAACGTCCATTGCGGGGTTTTTATACGAGCATAGTGCCGTTGCACTATTTGTTGCGGGCAGTTTAAACTTAGTTTCTACATTTTTGAAAATAGGTGTTAGAAATCTTCTCTCAGCAGAGCTTTTAGCTTCATCTTTGGTGGCTGACTTGCATCTTATTCCAGCATTTATCTACCTTGAAGTTGTCGGAAATTTAGATTGGGCTATTGCTCTAACCATTGGTGCATTGATTGCAAACCTTTTCTCTATGGGACTTGTTTACATAGAGAGTTCAAAAAATCGTGATGAGTATTAGGAGAAGTTTTTGGAGTACAGTTCAAAAAAGTTAGAAAAACAGTGGCAAGAGTATTGGGCAAAAAACAGAAGTTTTGAGCCGAGTGAAGATTTTACAAAAGCGAAAAAATATATCCTTAGTATGTTTCCGTTTCCAAGCGGACGACTTCATATGGGGCATGTCAGAAACTATACTATAAGCGATGCATTTGCAAGGTACTACCGTCAGCAGGGTTTTAACGT
>CAIUZU010000141.1 GCA_903903705.1 uncultured Helicobacteraceae bacterium | reverse complement strand
TAATGAAGAGATAGAGAGACAAATTGATAATATCCTTACAAAAGCACTAGACGAGAACATAACCCAAAAATCTGAGATGACCGCAAATATGAGAGACGAACAAAGTAAAAAAACATCTGCAATCGGTACATTGATCCAAAACGGTGGAGATGTAAACAAACTTACACAAGAAGATAAAGCACTTATAAAAGATGAAATAGAACATTCAAAGAGCAGTGACGGAAACATTGATATAGATAAACTAAAACATATACAAGAACATCAAAGAGCAAAAGAGAATTACACGGCTGTAGATATTCAAACACCTAAGCTTTATGTGCAAAAGGGGTGAAGTGTTACGAAACTACAATAAGAATAAATATCTAATTATTTTTCACAAAAGAAAGTATTAAAACTTTATTTTGCAACAAACTTGCAACACAAAAGAAGTATGATTTTTTAACGTAAGATTTTATCATAAATAGTTGTTTATTGTTTAAAGCCTGCGTATTTTAAACAAGGATGTGTAAAATGAAAAAGGTGTTCTTAGCATTATTACTAGGTGCAAGCGTAGTAATGGCAGATGTAAGTAATCAGGATGATTTACTCTCTCAAGCCACAAATGGAGCAGTTACTACAGCTAAAGCAGGCGCAATGGCACTTAGCCAAGACGAGATGAGTGAAGTGAAGGGTGGAGCTACTTGGTATAACAGTTATAGCGGAATTGGAAGCAGCTACTATAACTCTAATACCAGAGCAATATCTTCATCTGTTACGACAAGAAGTAGTATTTATGCTAGCGTATTTCGTAATTATTATTGGTGAAAAATGTGGTAAAGATAGGATTTAATACTCCCATCCAAGCTATCGGTACAGCTTTTTCAGCTATGAAAACGGAAGTTCATAAACAAATGAAAGAAGAATTAGTAACAGAAGAAGCAAACATCGGACAAATGTCCGATGTTTCCAAACTTTCTAAAACTTCTGCTGTTGAGGCTCTATCTCCAAGTCCAAACGAACAAACTGTTATATTTGCAGATCCTATAAACGGAAATCTTGTAAAACTAAATCTTTCAAATGAAAATATCAATAAACTCAAAAAGCACTTTGGAGGAGGAGAAGATAATTTTTATGAGCGAAAAGACAGAACTCTTAGACTCAATGGCGAAGTTGAAGCGCATGTATCGGGATGGTTTGGTGATATAGCTTACAAAAGAGAGTTTTTGCAGGCGGATGCCGATAAAGACGGAAAGCTTAGTAAAGAAGAATACAATAATACGAAAAATGAGTTTATTGGGCAAGGCGAAGCACATGGTGTTGGTGAAAATATTATTTCTATAAAAGAACAGATTACGGAGCAATATGTTTCAGTAAGTGCTTCGACAAGGTTAGTTAAATATGATCAGACAGGTAAACAGTCATCTAGCATCGAAGAAGAATTGAATAGAACATTAAAAGCAAATTCAAATATTGACAGTTATATAAGTTTGCAAGAGGCTTATTCAGTAAGCGGAAAAAAAAATTCTGAAGTCATTTCGGCTCATGCCAAAAAAGCGATAGCACATGATAGCGTTATGCATGGTAAACGTGACAACCCTTTTAAAGATAAAACCTTAGAAGAGTTGGGATACTATCTCGAAAAAACAGATAGTAAAGAAGCCACAAAAATTCTCGAGAAACTAAAAGTTGCGAATGGAGATGAAAGCACACTAAATATGGATGAGAGAGAAGTATTAGGGGTGGAAATAATAAAGGCTCAAGAACGAAAAGTTGATTTAAGTGCCATAAAAGAGGGAATAAAAGTATCGGTAGAAACAACACGCTTTATTGATGTAAAGGGATGAAAATTTGAGAATAGAAGGTTCTTGCACTCAAAATCTGAATTTGAATCTGATTTTTCAACACGAACAATTTATACCAATAAAATACAGTTTATATGATAAATTTTAGAGGTAAAAAAGCCGTGTATTTTAAAACAAGGATATATAAATGAAAAAATTGCTTTTAATCTTAGCAATAAGTG
>CAIUZU010000140.1 GCA_903903705.1 uncultured Helicobacteraceae bacterium | reverse complement strand
TGATGAGTTTATCATTATATTTTCTACATCAACAACAAAAGAGAATGCATATACAAAACTAACCAACATAAGAGAAGAAGTTATAAAAAAGCATTTGGTAGTTAAAGAGTCATCATTTAAAGTAAGCTTCTCTTTGGGTATTTGTGAGTTTAAAAAAGGTGATATTTTAACTGATGTTATAGAGAAAGCAGATAGCAATATGTATGAAGATAAAATTCAGATAAAAAATAGAATTACCGGCATTTAAGGTAAAAAAACATCCGCAAACTTCCTTTTTGCCATCTATTTACATAGGTACTCAGCCACATCTTTTTGGATATAATGGCGAAATTATTTTGATACTATTTAAGGTAAACTACAATGTCAAACAGCTACGAACCACAACAAACAGAAGATAAATTTTATAAGATCTGGGAAGATAGAGGCTACTTTGAAGTAGATTCAAACAGCTCCATTCAAGAAGAGGGAAAAAACTTCTCTATCATGATGCCTCCGCCAAACGTCACAGGACGCTTGCACATAGGTCATGCACTCACATTTACTCTTCAAGACATTATCACTCGCTATAAAAGAATGGACGGTTACAAAACTCTTTGGCAACCGGGAACAGACCATGCAGGAATCGCAACTCAGAATGTTGTAGAAAAACAACTCCTTGCAGAGGGAACGACTAAAGAAGCCATAGGCAGAGAAGCGTTTTTAGAGCGTGCTTGGGCTTGGAAAGAGGAGTCAGCGGGAATCATGACAAGCCAGCTTCGCAAAATGGGAGTAAGTCCAGCTTGGAAGCGTGAGCGATTTACAATGGACGACGGACTTCAAAAGTCAGTTAAAGAGGCATTTGTTCATCTTTACAACCAAGGGTTAATCGTTCGTGGAAACTACATGGTTAACTGGTGTACACACGACGGCGCACTTAGTGACATTGAAGTTGAGCATGAAGACCATGACGGCAAGTTTTACCACATAAAATATCCGTTTGCTGATGGAAGCGGACATGTAGAGGTTGCAACGACAAGACCTGAAACTTACTTCGGTGACACAGCCGTTATGGTTCATCCCGATGATGAGAGATACAAGCACCTTATAGGCAAAAAAGTGAAACTTCCGCTGACAAGCAGAGAAGTCGCAATTATTGCCGATGAACATGTAGATATGACATTTGGAACGGGTGTGGTAAAAGTTACTCCCGCACATGACCAAAATGACTACGAAGTTGGCAAACGACATGATTTGGAGTTCATCACGGTTTTTGATGAAAAAGGTATCTTAAATGAGTACGCAGGCGAATTTTACGGTCTTGAACGTCTTGAAGCTCGTGAGACAATCGTAAAAAAACTCGCAGATGAAGGCTTTATAGTAAAGATTGAAGATCATAAACATCAAGTCGGACACTGCTACAGATGTAAAAACATTGTTGAGCCTTACATATCAAAACAGTGGTTTGTCAGAAGCGAAGTAGCTAAAAAATCTATTGAAAAAACAAACAACGGCGAAGCTAAGTTTTTCCCTCCGCACTGGATAAACTCATATAACTCTTGGATGGGAGATCTGCGTGACTGGTGTATCTCTCGTCAGCTTTGGTGGGGACATCAAATCCCTGTTTTTTACTGTGGAGATTGTGACCATGAGTGGGCAAGTTTAAAAGACGAAGAGCATGAGTGTCCAAAATGTGCTTCAAAAAATATCACTCAAGATCCAGACGTGCTAGACACATGGTTTAGCTCAGCTCTATGGCCGTTTTCAACTCTAGGCTGGGGTAACGGCGATGTTGATATGGACAGACTTTTTAGCTCACAGGATATGAAAGATTTTTATCCGAATTCACTCCTCATTACCGGCTTTGACATACTCTTTTTCTGGGTTGCCAGAATGATGATGATGGGAGAGAGTTTTGTGGGCGAACTGCCGTTTAACCACATCTACCTTCATGCTCTCGTTCGTGATGAGCATGGACAGAAAATGAGCAAATCAAAAGGAAATGTTATCGACCCGCTGGATATGGTAGAGAAGTACAGCGCAGATATACTCCGTTTTACTTTAGCGATAAGTGCCGCTCAAGGTCGTGACATCCGTATGAGTACGGAAAAACTTGAACAAAACCGCAACTTTACAAACAAGCTCTACAATGCCGCAAAATTTTTACAGATGAATGTAGATGTTTTTCCTGACTTGGCTGGTTTTTGTGTAGAGAGTCAACTTGGCAGATATATGCTCTCTCGTCTTAATATGGCAACGCTAGAAGTTCGTACATGTATGGATGATTATAGATTTAACGACGCGGCAACGGTGCTTTATCGCTTTTTATGGAACGAATTTTGTGACTGGGGAATAGAGCTGAGCAAAGCCGACAAAGGTGCAATAGTTGAGCTTGGAGCAATCTTTAAAGAGGCTATGAAGCTTCTTCATCCGTTTATGCCATTTATCACAGAGTACCTTTACCATGAACTCTCAGGCACGAGCTTAGAAAACAGTAGCTCAATCATGGTTGCAAAATATCCATTTAAGACAAAAAAACGTGAAAAAGATGAAGCAAAATTTGAGCTTATCATGGATGCCATCATCTCTATCAGACGTGCAAAAGTTTTAGTAGATCTTGCAAACCAAAAGATAGAGAGAGCATTCGTCAAGATAGACGGCATAAGTGAAAATGAAAAAGAGATGATGAAACCGTTTATCTCAAGACTTGCAAAAGTTGAATTTGTGGAGTTTAGCGACTCTAAAATTGATAATGCAGTAAGCGACATATCTGCTCTTTGTGAAACATTTATCCCGACAGAGAGTATAGATCTCGCACCTATCATCAGCCGCTTGAGTAAACAAGATGAAAAGCTCCAAAAAGAGATAGATAAACTCTGCGGCATGCTAAACAACGAGCGATTTGTCGCAAATGCGCCGGAGGATGTTCTAGCAAAAAACAGAGAACTTCTAGCCGATGCAGAGGATAAACAAAACAAAGTAAAAGATCAGTTGGACTCACTGCAAAAATAAGATGAATAAGATATTTGAGCCTAAACTTTTTACACTGCTCAAATCAGGGATAAGCAAAGAACAGCTTATATCCGACATATTTGCCGGCATTGTCGTAGGTATCGTTGCTCTTCCTCTAGCTATTGCATTTGCCGTAGCTTCCGGTGTTTCTCCTGAAAAAGGACTGGTTACTGCAATAATTGCCGGCTTTCTCATCTCATTTCTGGGCGGAAGCAGAGTTCAAATCGGCGGACCAACCGGCGCTTTTATAGTGATAATCTACGCTATCGTGCAACAGTACGGTGTTGATGGACTTCTCATTTCTACCGTTATGTCAGGACTTATATTAATCGCCTTTGGACTCTTAAGACTCGGTACTCTTTTAAAATATTTTCCGCATCCTCTCATCGTCGGATTTACAAGCGGTATCGCAGTTGTCATATTCTCTACACAAGTTAAAGATGCTCTGGGATTAGAAATAGAAAAACTGCCGTCTGAGTTTTTTGAAAAATGGGTAGTTTATATCTCTAACATCGGCAGCACTAACTTATATGCGGTTATAATTACGGCACTAACCATTCTTATAACTCTATATTCAAAAAAGATTACGACTAAAATTCCCGGTTCATTTATTGCCATAATCTTTATCACTGTTGCTGTTCAAATTGCAAATATACCTGTTACGACAATTGAATCATTTTTTGGCGAAATACCAAATACTTTCTCTTTTTCATTTCCTACTTTTGAGACAAGCAATCTCTATATATACATAGCTCCCGCACTCACGATAGCACTTCTTGGCGGAGTCGAATCGTTACTCTCTGCTGTCGTAGCTGATGGTATGATAAGTGCAAACCACCGCTCAAATACGGAGCTAATTGCACAAGGTATTGCAAATGTCGTTACTCCGTTTTTTGGCGGAATTCCGGCAACGGGAGCAATTGCAAGAACTGCTACAAATGTTAAAAATGGCGGAAGAACTCCTATAGCAGGTATCGTACATGCTTTGACACTTCTTCTTATCATGCTAGTTTTTGCTAGTTATGCAAAACTAATCCCTATGGCGTGTCTAGCAGGAATTTTGATAGTCGTATCATACAACATGAGCGAATGGCGCTCCTTTGTCTCGATTCTTAGAGGTTCACACTTCGATATAATCGTACTTCTTACTACTTTCTTGCTAACCGTATTTGTTGATTTAACGGTCGCTATTGAGATCGGTGTTGTTTTATCTTCACTTTTGTTTATGAAACGAATGTCAGACATCGGTATAAAACCTCAATCTTATGTAGATAGTGACATTCTTGAGGATTATTCGCATCTGCCTGAGGGAGTCTCAGTCTATGAGATAAGCGGTCCGCTCTTTTTTGCATCTGCGAAACAGTATACAGAGGTCATAAAAGAGATAGGGTTTAAAAGCAAGATTATGATTATTCGTATGCGTCATGTCCCTTTTGTGGACTCGACGGCACTTCACAATTTTGAAGAGGTGATAAAAACGTTGCAAAATTCGGGTGTCACACTTTTGCTATCTGGCGTAAATGATTCGGTATTGAAAGATTTAAGGAAGCATGATATTACTCTCTTAATTGGAGAAGAAAATATACTAAACTCTTTTGATAAAGCTCTAAAACATGCAAAAGATATGAACGTTACAAATCTTCTTTAGGCTCACTAAAGTAGTATCCTTGTGAATACTCTATTCCAAGTTCCTCTACTTTTGCCTGAACCTCTGCATTATGCACGAATTCGGCTATAACTTTGATGTTGCTTTTTTTACATAAAAGTACCATCGCTTCAACAATGATTAAACTCTTTTTATCACTCAAAATATTTTTTATAAATGCACCGTCTATTTTTAAATAATCCGGTGAAAATTCAAGCAACCTTGAGAGGTTTGAGCTTCTGCTCCCAAAATCATCAATTGCTATTTTAAACCCATGCCCTCTTAGTGCATTGAGCTGAGAAACAACCTCTGGCGAGCTAAGAGAGTCGATATCTTCAAGGATTTCCAAGACTACTCTTGATGGATTGACATCATTTTTATATGCATGTTTTAATAAAAAATCTTCTAAGTAGTTGAAGTAAAAATCACTATTTGTAATATTGATAGAAAAATCATACTCATTATGAGCAAATTTTTTAAAGCTCTGCTCTATAATTACTCGTGTAACTAGAGAGAGTGTTCCCGTTAAGCGTGAAGCTTCCATAAATCTTATCGGCGGAATAACAATTCCCTCATCAAAAATTCTAACTAGACACTCATATTTCTCTATTTTTTTTGTATTATTATTTATTATTGGCTGATAATATGGCACCAGATTTTCTTTTTCAAATGCATTTTTGATCTTATGTATCCAATAGATATTCTCTTGCTGTTTTTTAATATATATGGAATTTGAATCATAAATTTTATAAGAGCCTCTGCT
>CAIUZU010000139.1 GCA_903903705.1 uncultured Helicobacteraceae bacterium | reverse complement strand
GCAAAAATTCTTTTTCATAAGCTTTAAAGTAACTCTTTTGAAAGAGTTCATTTCCTAAAATCATATCGTTGTATGTCATAATAGAAATCCTCAGAAATTTTTGAAATTATAGCTAAATAATTTTTCTAGCACTTAGAAAAAGATAATCTTTGCCTGTAATAACTACCCTGTATTTTTTTTGCTGCAGATACTTTTTACAAAAATGGATATCTTTTAAAACCAAGCTAAGTTCGCTAAAACTGTAGTTTGGAGCTTTTGCTCCATAAATCATCTCGCCGTCTATCCAACGGCAATTTGGAAAACCAAGAATAATAGCTCCGCCGTTCTCTAAATGGTTCTGGTAAATGGACATAAATGCGGCATTAAAGTTTATGTTTGAGCTTTGAAGCGTACCTATGGAGATGATGAGATCAAACTTCCCCAAGTTCAACTCTTCAAGCTTATTTATATCATGAGAGATAAACTGCATATTTTCATCATGTGAAAAATCACTCTTAGCATATTCTATCGCCGAAGCACAGTAGTCGATTCCTACAAACTCTATACTCGCAAACTCTTCACATGTAAGCATCTCTTTGATGATTTTAAATTCATCCCCACGGTTTACGCCAAGGTTTAAAACCCTCTTTTTGCTCTTTGCATCTATAAAATCTAGTGCATGAGTGTAATGGTATAAAAAACTGAACTGCTTTGTCTTATCTAGGGTAAAAAACTCGCTCTCTACGCCATATTTTTCGCTGCTTTTGTCTGTTTTATGGAAAGAGCACTCAAGACAAAGTTTTTGAAATCTAAGCAGGGTTGTCGTCTCATCTTTTTTTAGAGGAGTCAGCATCTTCATAAAAAATAGCTGTGCCAAATCCACAAAAGCTAGCTGAACAAATTGGTATAGATGATGCATCAGCGCTGAAAATAGCTGCGTTTGTTGGTCACGTAGGGGTAGTCACTGCCTTGTTAAGTGGCGTACCAAATCCACAGCAACTAGCTGAACAGATTGATAAAAATGGTGCTACGGCACTCATGGTCGCTGCAGGTAATGGTCACATTGGGGTAATCACAAAAATATTTGAAATTATTGATGATGTTGAAGTATTAATTTTTAAGGAAGATATAAATGGAATGACCGCATTTATGCATGCTGTAGGAATGGGAAAAGCGGAAGCAGCGCTTATGATATTTGATAAAGCAAAAGATAAAACTGCGCTTTTGTTCAAGAAAAATAGACCAAATCTGCCGGCGGCAATTGAAGAGATGACGCCAGAGATATTGCAGAGATTCGTAAAAAAATATAATGAGTCTAACTATTAACTAGCTCTAAAGACATAAAAATAAAACGCGTAATCAAGTTAGTCTTGATTGCGCGTTTTTATTTTAGTCACAGTGAATGCTATCAGCGCGATGAGTGTCGGTTACCTTGCCAAAGACTTTCAGTTAAATTTAATTCAAGTGCACAACAGATCAGTCCAGACTCAACAAGCATAGCTGAGTTTAATAATTGAACTTTAATAATTTACATAAATAGGAAGGTAATGTTGATTTGTTGAGTACATAAAAATATGTCAATTAAATGTTATGAATTTATCTTGGTATGAAGAAGGAACGTTAATTAAACGACTTGTTACGAAGGTGCTTTCTTAAATTAGGAAACCATCATGGATCGTTCCGCTAATCGCTCATTTAGTTTAAGTCAGCCATATCAACCTCAACCACAACCACAGACTCAATCAAATCAGCTCACTACTCAAAATAGAACTAAAAATAGCGCTCAAAGTAATAGTGCAAATCAGAGTCAGCCGCCACGATT
>CAIUZU010000138.1 GCA_903903705.1 uncultured Helicobacteraceae bacterium | reverse complement strand
TATCCCGTTATCATGGGTACTTTAATGATAACGGCATTTCTGACACTGCTTGGAAATATGGTTGCGGATTTAATTCTTTTAAAACTAAATCCATATATGAAGAGAAGCTAGATATATTTTTTATTAATAGTGTGTAATATTAGTTAAACAATGCCTTTAATGCATCAACACCATCTTTTTGTTTTGGCGATTCGCCTTTTTCTATATTGCTGTTTGCTTTACTGTCATTTTCAACAAGCTCAATATTTAATCCGCTAAGCATTGATGCAAGACGAATATTTATACCGTTTTTACCGATAGCTTTTGATTTTTGATCAGACGGAAGAGTAATGATAGCTTTTTCTGCCTCACCTCTCTCATTTTTTATAATCTCAACGGCAGATATAATAGCAGGACTCATAATCCTTGATAAAAATAGCTCAGGGATAGATGTGTACTCGATACAGTCTATATTCTCTCCGATGAGTTCTTGGCTTACGGCATTGATACGCACACCTTTGACACCTACTGTTGCACCTACCGCATCTACTTGAGGGTGTGTGCTGATAAGCGCTATCTTAGCTCTCTCTCCGGGGATACGAGCGCTTTTTTCCACAATTACCGTTCCGTCTGCGATTTCAGGAACTTCAAGTGCTAAAAGTTCTTCTAAAAATTTCGGTGAAGTACGTGAAAGTTCGATTTGTATGCCGTTTTCTTTATCCATATTTACGTGGCGAACAACTGCTTTTAAGTGATCGCCGACTTTAAATTTTTCACCTTTTATGCGGCTTTTCATAGGCAGTACGGCACGAATCTCGTCTATTTCAATATATGTTGCATTTTGAGAATCTACTCTTGTAACTCTGCCGTTAACAAGCATTCCGATTTTAGATTTATATTTATTAAAGATCTCATCTTCAACCAATCTCTGTATGTGGTACTCTATCTCACGATGAAGCGATGATGCGGCAGTTCTGCCGTAATCTTCTAAATTATGTGGAATTTGAAGCTGATCATCAAGTTCTACTTGATCATCATATCCCCTTGCTTCTGATATTGAGATATAAGCCGGAGCTACATTTTCATCTTGGAGTTTCTCGTCATTGTCGGCTACAACCGTAATTGTTTGGATAACATCAAGAGTTTTTGTCTGGTTGTTTATAACCGCTTCAAAAGCGTATTTTTGATTGATTACTCTTTTTGCAGTTTGAACAAATGCTGTTTTTAGAGCTTCTTTTACTCTCTCGGTATTAAGACCTTTTTCATGTGCAATTGCTTCTACTATATCTAAAATTTTTTCCATTATCGTGTCCTCATTCAGGGTGTATCATAAAAAACAGTGTTAAAAAATATAAGGGATTTCTTATGAAGAGCGTAATTGTACCAAAATAGCCATAAAATCAGCTTTAATGCGATTTTTAGTAGAGTTCCACTATAATGCAAAAAAAGTATAGCAGAGTAAAAAAAGGATAAATTATGGATTTAAAGTTTGCAAGAACAGATATTACTGCAAAACCAAAAAAAGCGGAATTGGCAAAAATTGAGGCTAGTCTTGAGAAAGATGACAGTGTGATTTTCTACTTTGATAGAGAAAATTCACATAAAGATTTGCTGGAACTTCAAGACTATTTTGAAGCAAAAGGAAAAAGTTTTTACATGAACGAAGTGAAGTATGGACTTGCCGACAGTGAGTACATGTACCAAGTGCATATTATAAACTGAGTTTTTAGAGTGTCAAAAAAACTATTTATTGAAACATTAGGTTGTGCCATGAACTCTCGTGACAGTGAGCATATTATTGCCCAGCTGCGAGAAAAAGAGGGATATGAGACTACCGATGATTTAAAAAGTGCTGATCTTATTTTGATAAATACATGTTCGGTAAGAGAAAAACCGGTTGCAAAACTCTTTTCGGAACTTGGAGTTTTTAACAAAAAGAAAAAAGAGGGTGCAAAAATCGGTGTTTGCGGCTGTACTGCATCACATCTCGGTGATGAGATAATCAAAAGAGCGCCTTATGTAAGCTTTGTTTTGGGAGCAAGAAACGTATCTAAAATCACAGATGTCTTACACAAAGATAAAGCTGTTGAGGTAGATATAAACTACGATGAGAGCGAATTTGCTTTTAATGATTTTAGAACATCTCCTTATAAAGCATATATAAATATCTCTATCGGCTGCGATAAATCTTGTACTTACTGTATTGTTCCAAAAACTCGTGGAGATGAGATCTCTATCCCGAGCGAACTTATTTTGCGTGAAGCACAAAAAGCTGTAAATACCGGTGCAAAAGAGCTTTTTCTTTTGGGACAAAATGTAAATAACTACGGTCGTCGTTTTTCAGGCGAACATGAGAGAGTAAATTTTACAGAACTCTTACGAAGATTAAGTGAGATAGACGCTCTAGAGAGGATTCGTTTTACATCTCCGCACCCTTTTCACATGGATGATGAAT
>CAIUZU010000137.1 GCA_903903705.1 uncultured Helicobacteraceae bacterium | reverse complement strand
TATCTTGCCATGTAAAAGAGCAAAAAACTTCCTGCGGCATTTGCCACAAAAGCTATAAAAATCGATAATCCCAAATCCATTTTTCCCATGTAAGAGAGGACTCCGGCAGCGACTATTGCTACAAATCCGCCGCCGAGCGAGTAGAGAAAAAGTCCTATATACCCGTAAGTCGCTAAATTGCTAAATGTATCTTCCATATTTTGTCCTATTATTTTATTCAGCCACTAAAGCTTCAGCGTTGATGAGATTCTAGAGTTTTTTATATTTTACTATTTCATCACGAAGACGAGCCGCTTCTTCAAAGTTGAGCTCACGAGCCGCCTCTTTCATTTTTAGTGAGAGCTGCGTTATTATCGCTTTTCTCTCTGAAGCCGGAATTTTATCCATTTTTTTATGCTTTTGGTAAATAGCTCCATAATCCTCAACTTTTAAATTTTCGTCAAGTTTGCGGATGGTGGTAGTAGGTGTGATGTTGTGAGTTTTGTTGTACTTATCTTGCATCTCTCTTCTGGCATTGGTAACGTCAATTGCCCTTTGCATAGAGCCTGTAATCTTGTTTGCATATAAAATTACTCTGCCGTTAGAGTTTCTCGCACCTCTTCCTATTGTCTGAATAAGAGCGGTTTCGCTTCTTAAAAATCCCTCTTTATCCGCATCTAAAATTGCTACAAGACTTACCTCAGGCAGATCAAGCCCTTCACGAAGAAGATTTATCCCGATTAAAACATCAAACTCGCCTTGGCGAAGTGAACGGATAATCTGATTTCTCTGTATAGTGTCTATATCGGAGTGCATATACTCGACTTTTACACCCAAATCGGCTAGATATTTCGTAAGTGCCTCAGCCATCTTTTTTGTTAAAACCGTGATAAGAACACGCTCATTTTTTACAACTATTTTTTTTATCTCATCATGTATATCTTCAACTTGATTTGTAGAGGGTTTTATCTCTAAAACTGGGTCTAAAAGTCCTGTAGGACGTATTATCTGCTCCGCTTTTACGGCAGAGAGTTCAAGTTCGTATTTTGAAGGTGTAGCGGAAACAAAGAGATAATGCGGAGCTTTATTTATATATTCGTCTATCATGAGCGGACGATTGTCAAGCGCACTTGGAAGTCTAAAGCCGTACTCGACCAAAACTTCTTTTCTCGCTCTGTCACCGGCGTACATGCCGCGATATTGAGGAAGTGAAACATGTGACTCATCTACAATGACAAGATAATCTTTATGATGCAGTTCAAAATAGTCCAAAAGCGTATAAGGTGCTTCACCGGTTTTTTTGTTGGTTAAGAGTCTTGAATAGTTCTCGACTCCTTTGCACATTCCAGTAGTTTGCAACATCTCCAAATCAAACTCGACTCTCTGTTTAAGACGTTGATACTCGACAAGTTTTCCCTCTTTTTGGAAGTAAGCAAGCCTCTCGTCAAGCTCCTCTTCTATGCGTTTTATGGCAACAGACATTTTTTCCTGTGTTACGCTGAATTGTGAAGTTGCATAGATGGTAAATTTTTTGTGATCTTCAAGCCGCTTGTTGTCTATGATATCAAAAGTATAAATCGCTTCGATCTCATCACCGAAAAATTCTATACGGATAGCCTCTTGCTCAAAATAGGGCGGATAGACATCGAGAGTTTCGCCGTTTACTCTTATTTGCCCACTGTCAAAGCATGTGTCGTTTCGACTGTAACCCATCTCAACGAGTCTGTGAAGCAACTTTTTTTGTGCTATGCTATCACCAACTTCTACAACCTGCACCATCTTTTCGTACTCTTCAGGATCTCCAAGACCATAGTTTGCAGAGACGGAGGCTACTACTATAACATCATCATAGCTAAGAAGATTAGCGGTAGAAGAGAGACGGAGGCGTTCTAGTTCATCGTTTATTGCACTGTCTTTTTCAATAAATAGATCCTGACGTGGAATGTAAGCTTCAGGCTGATAGTAGTCATAGTAAGAGACGAAATACTCTACATGGTTATTTGGAAAAAATTGACGAAATTCGCTGTAAAGCTGAGCAGCCAAAGTTTTGTTGTGAGTCATGATGATGGTCGGCATCTGCACTTTTTCTATAACGCTCGCCATAGTGTATGTTTTGCCGCTTCCCGTAACACCTTCTAAAGCCTGATAGCGGTTGCCTTTGAGAATCGAATCACTTAATGTTTTTATGGCTGTCGGCTGGTCGCCTGCCGGAGAATAATCTGAATAAACTTTAAATTTTGACATGCGAAATTATAGCTGATTTGAGGTTTATATTATTTTGTTTTATTAAATTACTCTTATTTATAGAATTGGAAAAATATTGTTACTATAAGATTGATTTGTGCTGCAAATAGAGCTATTCAATACTGTTTTAGTTTTTTGAGTATATAATTGTCGGCAGATTGCTATAATAATTTAAAAAAGGGGATTTAATGTTAAAAAAAATCTTAGTTGCCGCATTTATTGCGGAAGTTTCGTTGTTGGCACATACCGGTGTCGACAACATCTCTGGACTCTCAGCCGGTTTTTCTCATCCTGTTGGCGGAGCAGATCAGATTTTAGCTATGTTTGCAGTAGGTCTTTGGGCAGCACAGATGGGCGGTCGAGCACTGTGGGCAGTTC
>CAIUZU010000136.1 GCA_903903705.1 uncultured Helicobacteraceae bacterium | reverse complement strand
CTTTTTTCTCTTCACCCTCGCCAACAGAGATCTCTCTATCTTCTAAAATTCCGCTTTGTGAGATAATCTTTGCTACATTTAGAGTAATGCTCATTTGCTGCTCATAAGAAGTTAAAAAATTAATAGCATGGTCCAATGTCTCAGATTTTTCTCCGTCTTTTTTAAAGAGCTGCTTCCCTTTAGATTTTGAAAATAGTGACGAGTCTTCGTCTATTAGAATCATCTTCTGTTCAGGCTTCTCTTTTGTAGATGCTAAAGAAAACGGATATTTTCTCAAATAAGAAGGCACATAAGAAGTTATCCATTTTCCATCCTGCGTGATTGCTAAACTATCAGTTCCTAAAGATACGATTGCCACAAGAGATGGAGTTTCATCTGCCGTAAAAACTATAGGAAATGTCGCACCTACTTGTGAAACTTCACTTGCCAAAAGAGGTATATGTGTTGCTGATTTTGCAAAGTTAAGATCCGTTAACGGGTTTATCTTGAACTCTTTATGTTTTTCTCTATCTAAGATTACTAAATTTTTATACATTTTTTTTCCTTTTTCTATTTCTTCTTTTTTTGGACGCCCTCTCTCTTTTGAAGACAAAGCAATTCCTACGATTTTCTCAATATTTTTTATAAATTCCAAAGAGCCGGTAACATTCTGCTTCTCTAAACATGCAGTTATGAACTCGGCTTTTTTCTCATCCGCTTTAGAGCTAAAAAGAGTTGCGTACTTTTGCACTCTCTGCTCATCCGTAAACCCAAGCTCCTTATATAAGCCGCTGTAGGTAACAATATCATCTTTTTTGTTATATAGATTTTTTTCCTTACTGCTAAAAGAGTAACTCTCAGGAGCAGTTTTTTCTATGTAAATCATAATATCAAAAAGAAACCTTGTGTTCTCAACAAGCGAAGATTTGTATCTTCCTTCCCATATAGTCCCACTGCGATGATACTTTTTGTTAAAATAACCCACATATTTTCTACCTAAACTCTGCATAAACTTTGAAAGGGCATCTTCATTAGAAGGAGTTGCCAAAAACTCAAAATAGTGCGGCATCAAAACATAAGCATGTATTGCAATAATGTGATCGGTATTACACTCTTGCAAAAAAGTCTTAAATGCCGTGCAGTCCTCTTCATCTCTAAAAACAGTAAGCTTATCCAAACTTTTAAGTATCACATGTTGTGAAGAATCTTTAACAAAAACTCTAACTTTTCGTGCCAAAACAGTTCCTTAACTTACTTTCAAACAGCATTATAAGTCAAAAGAGCTTAATAGATAATTAAAATGACTCCGACACTATTTTTTACATTTTTAATTGGGTGCCATAGTCAAATTATTAAAAATAGTGTGATATTCCCCACTTAATATAGGGTATAGCCGATTTTATAGCTTGAATTATTTGTTGCAACATAAAACTGTCCAACTCAGTTTTAGCCACAATGTTTTTAGAGCTTAACGTAAGGACTGTATGTTTTGAATTTGGATCATACGAAAAATTTACTTCAAGCAGAAGCTCTTCGCTTGTTCTTAAAAGCTCCAAATTTACGTTGTCAGTCTTTGATGTAGATCTCTCTTTTATCTCTGATTGAGCATTTGCTTCAAAGCCTACTTCACCGTAGTACTTTGCTATAAACTCTTCAGCTGATGGTATTAGATCTAAAATAAAGCTTCTTGTTATCATTAAATCAACTCTGTTTTGAATATCTTGATAATTAATAACAAGCCTTAATCTATCTTCGATATTGTCATAAATCGGTGTAAATGTTTTTGCAGTAATATTTTTTTTCATGAATGCAATTTTACATAAAATCAGTTTTATTAAAGGTTAACAAGATAAAATTCTGTTCTATTTTTGCCGACATAGCTCAGTTGGCTAGAG
>CAIUZU010000135.1 GCA_903903705.1 uncultured Helicobacteraceae bacterium | reverse complement strand
GTTATCTATGTAAAAGATAACGATTTGGTTCTTATCGGAGGACTTATAAATAACTCTGTATCAAAAGAAAAGGAGAAAGTTCCTATGCTTGGAGATATGCCGCTACTCGGTGGACTTTTTACCAGATCTACAAATAAAGATGAAAAACGAGAGCTTGTCATATTGATTAGACTAAAGATTATAGAATGATAAAGCTATTAACGATATTTTGTTTTACTTTTGTTCTTTTTGCTTCTGATACTCTTGGTGTTGGTGTGCAAAAAAAAGAGCAAGGAAAAAATGAGGAAGAGAAGAAAGTTGTCTATGCGGTACAGCTATTTGCAGATAAAGATGTTCAATCAGCAAAGGAAACATTAAATATTATTCCTAAAAGTCTAAAAGATGGAGTTACACTTCATAAGATTGGAAATTATATAGTAGGTCGCTACGGTCAGAGCGAATTTTACGGCGACACAAGGCTAAGTTTACAAAAAGCTCATGAAGCCGGATATGCAGGCTCTTACATTATAACTTCAAACACCTTGGATATGAAAAACAATTTAGTATCAGGTGAAAGTAAAGAAGAAGAGAAACAAATTCCTCAAGTGCCAAAAGCCCAAACAAAAGAACAAGATAAGCAAACTCCTCAAACTCCAAAAATTGAAAAAATTGAAAAAAACAGCAATCCAAAGATATCAAAATCCGAAAAGTCAAATACCCTCTTAAAAGCTCAAAGCGCTTATGAAAAGGGCGATGAAAATGAAGCAATGCTCTATTATGAGATGCTTCTCGCTTCAGGTGAAAAAAGTCAAAAAATCAAGAACAATCTATGTTACTTATATGGGAAACGGGGTGTATGGCTTCAAGCAAAAGAGATTGTAGATAGCGAGCAGTTCAACGGCGAACTTATTTACGCATATGCCTACGGAGCAGTGCTGAGCAATCAAGAGAACTACTACAGCGATCTCTCCGAGTATATCATGGTTGATAAAAGCGGTCGCTTGATGCTTCTTAGCGGCTACTATTTTGAAAAAAGAGAGGATATGCAAAGAGCAGCCTCTTTTTACAAAATGGCGTATGAAAAAAATCCATCTGACCTCTACAACATCTTTGCTTATGCCCGCATACTTGATATGCAGCAAAACAGAGAAGCTCTGACTTTTTACAAAAAAATCTTAAGCAAGATTGATGCCTCTCATCCCCTGTATGTTACGGTAAATGAGAGAATCAAAGAAATGGAGGGTGCAAATGGGTAGAAGAGCCTTTACTCTTATCGAGTTATCAATCGTTTTAACCATCATAGGCTTGATGGTCGGCGGTTCATTTAAAGCTATGCAGATGATGAATGAAAGAAGTAGAGTATCCGCCGCAAAAGAGCAGGTTTTGGGTGCTAAAAATGCGGTTATAGGGTTTGCAATTGAATCTCCGTCTCTGCCGTCTAACCCTGAATTTGATCAAAACTTATCGCCTCTACAAGGCAATCAGGTAAATCAGATAATGTATGCTCCGGCTAATAATTTGTTAGTCGATGATATATGTGCATTTACTACAACAAATTTGAGTGTAACCGTTAATAATGTTGACGGAAGCGCACGCCCCCCTATAGCTAATGTCGCATTTGTTATAGCTCACGGCTCTGCAAACCGTAATCTTCAAACGGCACTTGTCGGAAATAATGTTATTGTTCATGCACCTTCGGAGCAAAACATTGATGACAATGCAACTTTTGTAAATAGACTGGAACAATATGATGATATAGTCGAGTGGGTAACTTTGCCTCAACTGCAGCAAAATGTCGGATGTAATGATAAACCGTTTAGATTTATAAATGACAGATTGCCAAACGCCAAAGTAGAAGTACCATATCCAAGCACAAGCGGTACTGCAAAATTAGAAGTTGAAAATAATGAATCAGCAGCCGATATAAATTGTACTTACGATAACTCATATGGAATTGATTTTAATAAGATTAATTTCAATTTTCAAGGAACTCCTATAAAAGCAGGAATTGTTAAATTCAACTGTATTGCAAAAGTTGATGATACGGATGCAAATAATCAAAAAGATGAGATAACAAAAGAATTTGCCATAACCATAGACCCTAACTATAACAAAGAGACAAATGCAACTTGTACTTCAGATGCTGAATGTGGAGGCGGTTTTTGTGTAGTAGGCTATGGTTGTCAAACTGGAGCATTCGATGTCCGCTGTGTAGATGGGGCTGACTGTAAAAGCGGCATTTGCTACGGTGGTGTTTGCGGCGGTGCAATAGGAAGTGCTTGCAATAGCAGTACTCAATGTTTAAGCGGTTACTGCAATGGCACATCTTGTGATCTTATGCCAAGTAGTGATGGCAATGGAACAGGTGGAGTAGGTGACACATGTCAAAATGTAAATGATTGTCAATCAGGTTTGCATTGCTCTGGTAGCCCAAAAAAATGTAATTAAAAGGAGCAAAACATGTCACCAGAAAACAAACCGATCGGTCAGCTTCTAGAAGAGTTAGGTTATGTAAATAAAGAACAGATTAAAGTTGCTCTTATTGCGCAAAAGGCAAGCCCTAAGTTTTTTGGAGAGATTCTTCAAGAGTTGGACTTTGTTACATCTGCCGAGGTTGCAGAGGCAATTGCAAAGCAAAGTAACCTAGCGTATATAAACATAGAGCATCTTGTGCCCTCATCCGAAGCACTTCTGTTGATTCCGCAAAATGTGGCAAAGGCAAGAAACATACTCCCTATAAGCGTTGATGATACTACTTTGGTCGTCGCAACGCAAGATATTAATGACATCGCAACGCTAGATTATCTTAGAAAAATGTCAAGAAGAGATATAAAGTATGTCGTAGGCGATAAAAAGTCCATCGCAAGACATACAGAGATATTCTACTACCATTTAAGCAACCCTATAGAAGCCGAGATAGCCGAGATCGTAAAAAAAACACTTGAAAATGCAGAGATAAATGTTCCAAAACTTGTTGACCTTATCTTAAACAGTGCTATAAAAGATCGTGTTACGGATATTCATATCTCTCCAGAGAGTTCGGCTACGCATATTTTTTACCGCATTGATGGGGTTTTGCAGCACTACTATGCACTTCCTATAAAAGTACATCTTCAGATTGTTGCCCGCATAAAAATACTAAGCAATTTAGATATTTCCGAACAGAGAAGACCGCAGGACGGCTCTTTTAGTTATGAGTTTTTAAATGAACCTTTTGACCTTAGGATTTCATCACTTCCGACAAACTACGGCGAAAATATCGTAATGAGACTTTTGGGTAAAAACTCATCTCTATTTAGTCTTACTCATCTAGGTTTGACCGAGAAAAACAGTGCAAAGATAGAGAAGTATTTCTCAAAACCATACGGCATCATACTTATCGTAGGACCTACGGGAAGTGGGAAAACGACTACTCTTTACTCCGCTCTTCGTAAAGTAAATTCACTCAAAAAAAATGTTTTAACTATTGAAGATCCCATCGAATATAAGTTCTCTTTCATAAAACAGACACAACTAAATGAAAAAGCTGGTTACAACTTTAACAGTGCCATCCGTGCATTTATGCGTCAAGATCCGGATGTTATACTTGTAGGTGAGATAAGAGATACCGAAACTGCAGAGTTAGCCGTTCGTGCATCAATTACAGGACACTTGGTGTTATCAACACTGCATACAAACGATGCCATAGGAACCATTCCAAGGTTAAACGACTTAAAGATTCCGCCATATCTTATAGGTTCTGGACTTTTAGCGGTAATTGCTCAAAGGCTTATAAGAAAGTTGTGTCAAAACTGTAAAGTGCCTGTCGAGAAGAGTCGTGAAGAACTAATAGCGTCCAGTATAAGGGCAGATATTTTGGATTTTTACGCAACTCACTCGTTTTATGATGCCGTTGGTTGTGAGCATTGCAGAGGAACGGGATATAGCGGCAGACAGGCAATAGTCGAGATACTTGAAATCGATAAAGATATAGAGATGATGATAACAGCAGGTTCAACTACGCAAGAGATGCTTAGAGTTGCACAAGAAAAAGGTATGCATACTATGAAAGATGACGGCTATGTCAAAGCGATTTTGGGCATCACTACCATAGAAGAGATACATAGGGTCGTTAACTGATGCATTTTATGGTTACGACTATATCTTTAGGCGGTAGAAAAAATGTAAATTTTATAGAGTCCAAAAGCTATGAGGATTTAGTAAAAAAACTGCAAAAAGATAAAGTTATAATTACAAATATCTCTGAAGTATCTCCTTATTTATCATTTTTTATCCCAAAGGCAGGCAAAAAAGTATCTCCAGATGAGATTATAGAGATGATAGAAAATCTGCATTTGGTTATAAAATCGGGTCTTCCGCTCTATCAGGGCATCATGGATTTAGCGGATGATGCAGATAACAAAAGATTTAAAGATATGCTCTTAAGCATTGCCAGCGACATAAATAACGGAAAGTCCCTCTCCATGGCGTTTGAACCTTATAAAGATGTTATGGGAGCTATGATTATAAATCTTGTCCAAATCGGTGAAGACACGGGACAGCTTGAGCTAACTCTAAAAAGAGGGGCTTCTTTTTTACGCCGCACTGTTGCTTTAAAGAAAAAGGCAAAATCAGCACTTATCTATCCATCTTTTGCACTATCTGCCGTTATGGGAGCGATGCTTATTTGGATGATTTATGTACTTCCTCAAATGACAAGTTTGTTTAAAGAGATGGATGTCAAGCTCCCGCCTATAACGATTTTTATGATGGCTTTATCTGAGTTTTTAAAAAATTATATAGGTTATATGTTTTTAGGCATTATTATATTTTTTATACTTTTTAAGATAGCTCATAAAAAATATGAGCGGGTTCGTTGGTATGTAGATAAACTGCTCCTAAAAATCCCGGTTATAAAAGATATAATCTCTAGTTTTAATATAGCATTTATATCGGAGTACCTGAAACTGGCAGTCGTATCGGGTATCCCTATATACGGTGCATTAGATACGCTTGGTAAAAATATCGGCAACGAGCTTTTTAAAAAAGCAATAAACAACGCTACATACGATATATCAAGAGGTTCTCAGCTCTCGGCGGCATTTTTAAAAACTAAAATGTTTACAACCTTTATGATAAGAATGTTGGGTGTCGGAGAGTCCTCTGGAACCCTTGAAAATCAATTAAATATTATCGCTGAACACTACTACGAAAGGGTAGATAACTATGCGGAAAACATCGGAAAAATTATCGAGCCGGTTGTCCTTATAGTGGTTGGCGGTTTTATGGCTCTTGTTATGGTCGGACTAATGGGACCTATGTATGACCTTGTAAGCGAGATAAAGTAGAGTGAAAAAACTGCTTTTGGTTGATGACGATATCGCTCTAAGAAAACAATTCTGTTTTGCATTTGAAAAAGAATATGAGATATATGAAGCGTCAAATGCTAAAGAGGCACTTGATATCATGGATAAGATAAAGTTTGACATCGCTCTTGTGGATCTCGGATTGCCTCCTTATGAAAACAGTCATCATGAGGGAAGATTGATAATCTCAAGATTTCTTCTTTTGCATCATACTAAAATCATAGTTTTAACAGGGCAGGAGAGCAGGGATTATGCAAAAGAACTTATTGATTTGGGAGTTTTTGACTATCTCATCAAACCCGTAGATATTCCGACTCTCTCAGCTTCGCTAAAGAGAGCCTCTTTTTTTACAGATAATGAAGTAGATAGGGATGAGGGCGGTGTTAAACTCTCATTTAAAGCCGATTTTGCGGACGGTTTAAAAAACATTTCGGATGAAGCGCAAAAGCAGCTGCTTCTGGCGGTTTTAAAAAAAACAGATTTCAATATCTACCAAAGTGCCAAGATCTTAGGCATAAGCAGAGAAAATTGTTACTATTTTTTAAAAAAATTCGGGATTGAATTTGATGAACGATATATTTTCAAACCAATTGAATGGGATACACATTGATTTATCCCTACCCATATGCAATCCCTAAGGGATTGGCGGCATCGAACTTGTGCCATGTCCCGTCCCGTCAGGCACGGAATCCGGGTAGCAGGGTAGCCGGAATCCCATTACATGATATCGGTTAAATGCAACAGCCCGTCCCGTCAGGGACGGAATCCGGGTAGCAGGGTAGCCGGAATCCCGTTAACATGAAATCGGTTAAAT
>CAIUZU010000134.1 GCA_903903705.1 uncultured Helicobacteraceae bacterium | reverse complement strand
ATTGCAGATGTTTTTTTACTTTGTTCGTCTCTCATATTTGCGGTCATCTCAGATTTTTGGGTTATGTTCTCGTCTAGTGCTTTTGTAAGGATATTATCAATTTGTCTCTCTATCTCTTCATTAAGCTTATCAAGACTCTCGGTTATACTGCTTACTATTTCTTCATAAATGCTAAATCCTTTCAAATCATCGCCTAGCATATCTTTAGCTAGTTGAACAACAGATTCTTTAACATTTTTTTTATATTTATCGGTTAAAATTTCTGCAAATTCTATTTTACCGTTAAAATTTTTATCATCTTTCAATGTTTTATTTAATTGTTTATCAATGCTGATATCAGATTTATCTTCTATTTCATCTATAAAATTTTTCCGCTTATTGTTTGAATATTGATATGTTTTGTCATTATTTATCCCTGTTGAAATATGATGTGAATCTTTAGTTCCAAAAACTTGTCCATGATGTAAAAAACCGTTTTTAGTATCAGAATACTCATTACTATCAAGTTTGCCGTCTTGATTTTGATCAGCACTTAAAAACTCCCTTTTATATGCTATATCTCCAAACCACCCACCTACAAAAGCTTCTGCTTTATTGTCCAATCGTGTAATGCCGTCTTCTCTTTTAAAAAAATCATTTTCTCCAAAGTGAGCTTTTAACTTATCCATTGTGGTACTGCTTAAAGAAACTACCGCTATTTCTCCGCTTACAGGGTCATTAAATGCGACAAGGTTACTCTTTTCTTTTGTCATATATCCGATATTTGAACTTATCTCTTTTGTAGAATTTGTGATGATTTGCTCGTTACGAAGTTCATCAGTTGTTCTGTCTATGATATTTGAAGACATAGCGGTAAACGCTATGCCTGTAATCTGAATACTATTCATTAATATTTAGTTCCAGAATGAGCTAGCATAAATATAACTTCTTGAAGTACCTCTATAGCTACTGCTCGACGGATTGCTATAATAGCTATTATAACTGCTGAAGTTTGAGGAACGAGAGCTGTAATTATTATAATAAAGAGAACCATAACTATTGATATAATAGTATCCACCATCCGCTTTTTGCATATCTTCTTTGCTCATCTCAAACTGAGTACCTGTTGTTTTACCTGCCGTTGCAACGCTTAGTAAATCATCTTTAGGACTAACATCTGCCATTACCGCACTTACACTTATTGCTAAGATTAAAAGCAATTTTTTCATTATCTGACTCCTGTTTAAATATGTGTATTGCAAACCATTTGCATCTTTAAGATGTTTTAAGATGTTTTAAGATGTTTTAATGACTGCAATAACCAATCTTAACTCTTTTGTGTTGCAAGTATGTTGCATTTTTAAAATATCCCGAATTAATACAAAAAAATATCTTTGCACTATTCCCGAATGTTACTTTCGGTATTTTAAACCTAAATTTTTATCTACTCTCTGTTATCCTTTTTGCACATAAAGCTTAGGTGTTTGAATATCTACTGCCGTGTAATTCTCTTTTACTTTTTGATGTTCTTGTATATGTTTTAGTTTATCTATATCAATGTTTCCGTCACTGCTCTTTGAATGTTCTATCTCATCTTTTATAAGTGCTTTATCTTCTTGTGTAAGTTTGTTTACATCTCCACCGTTTTGGATCAATGTACCGATTGCAGATGTTTTTT
>CAIUZU010000133.1 GCA_903903705.1 uncultured Helicobacteraceae bacterium | reverse complement strand
TCTAAATCAAGATTTTTAACAATATCTATCTCCATATCAAACACTTTAGTGTATTTGAAAAATGATTCTGCTTTATAATTTAGAGTCCCGTTCTTTACATAAAAAACAATTTTAAGTGCTTTAATCTCATGCATCTCATTAAAAATCTGACACTCTTTACTATGAATATCAACTGGAATTTCAATCCAAAATGTGCTTCCCTTGCCAAGCGTAGAGTCTACAAAAATATCTCCACCCATGTGTTTTGAGAGCTGATGACAGATAGAAAGTCCAAGACCCGTTCCCTCATAATTTTCAATATCCTCATGATTTGCTTGTGTAAAAGCCGAAAATATACTTTTTAAATCCTCTTGTGCGATGCCGACTCCGCTGTCGCTTACACTAACATTCAGTCTTTCTCTCTGACAAGTCACTTCCACATGAATATGACCGCCAAACTTTGTAAATTTTATAGCATTGCTTAAAAAATTTGAGAGTATCTGCTTGATTCTAAGAGCATCGGCATATAACTCTTTTGGGATAGAAGGATCTATAAAAGAGGTGATTGTTATATCTTTTAAGTTTGCAGAAGCGACAAAAAGCTCTAGCGCATGGCTTATCTCCTCATGAATTGAAAATATTTTCGGCTCAATCATAAATTCGCCGCTTCTGAGCTTTGAAAAATCTAAAATATCATTAATAATACTTAGTAGGTTTTCTCCGCTGTTTAAAATAATCTCCAAATATTTTCTATGCTGTTTTGAGACGTCCTGATCTATAAGAAGATTTACAAATCCTAAAATTGCATTTAGCGGAGTCCGTATCTCATGCGACATATTTGATAAAAAGTACTCTTTTGCTCTTGAAGCCCTTTGTGCCTCAAGCCTCGCATCCACCAGCTTCGTTACATCATTTGCAATTGAAATATACTCAATAGAGTTATCGTATGGATCCGTTATTTTTACGATAGTTACATCTACATAAAAATAGTCTCCGCCTTTCTTGTTATTTTTAATCGTTCCTCTAAAAATACCCGCATTTTGAAGCTGAAACCATAAATCATCAAAATACTCCTGAGGCATATCATCATGTTTAAATATGCTATGTTTACTTCCTATAAGCTCCTCATCACTATAGCCGCTTAACTGTATATATTTCTCATTGACATAAGTAATCCTGCCCTCCATATCCGTTTTTGAGATAATGGCACTTTCATCCAATGCTTTTTGATACTCACTTAAGAGCTTTACATGTCGGTTAATCTCTTGTTCTTTTTGAAAAATAGTATCAGTGTAGTGTCTTAAAACACCTTGAAAATTTTTGTCAAAAAGATAAGATATCTCATCAAAAATAGACTTTGAATTAAGCTTTACATCATATGTAAACTCAATCATAGATCTTCTAAAATGGCTACATATCTCAAATAGTTCATCTGCTCGTATATCTCTATCTTTTAGATATACTAAAAGATTTTGCATAACAGGGCAATCCCCTATTTTAACTTCACCGGATATTACTCCTATAAAATAATCAAAAACACCGCCGGCATAATCATCCAAAAACTGCTTTTTATCTATATTATGAATTTTTAATATCTTTTGCGGAGATTCATACGATATCCACTGTAAAAGAATAGCTTCTTTGTTTTCTATGAAAATATTTTTGTTTTTAACTAGAATTGGTACTTTTTTTTCCATTACTTTTCACTTTTAATTCATTATAAAATATGATAACAGCGTAATTACAAAGAGTTTGAGCAAAGATATTACAGCTGTTCCTATTATGTTTCCCATTTAGCAACTTGTGCAAGAGGTAAATTTTTTGTC
>CAIUZU010000132.1 GCA_903903705.1 uncultured Helicobacteraceae bacterium | reverse complement strand
CCCTCTAATGTGAGTAACATCTTGAGAAACCTCAATAACACCTTTGTAATTGCCCTCATCGTCTCTGATGGCAAAGTAACGGATGTGAATAAACTTGCCTTTGAAAGTTATCCAAAACTCAGCCTCATCTCTGCGACCTGCTTTGAACTCGCGCAAAATCATCAAAACTTGGTCAACACTCTTTGGAGGATGGCAAAATTTTACTTCTCTTCCGATAATTCCTGCACTTCTTGGAAATACTCTATCATCCCCGCGGTTATAAAAGATAACGATGTCATTTTCATCAACATAAGTGATATCAACCGGCATAAACTTTAAAAGCCAGTTAATCTGCTCAGGCAACATATAACCCTCATCCAACTTGATTCTATTCTCAAGCGAAAAAGGTAGTTTTCTTTTCTGTTTATCTTGAGACGGATGGATATATTCGCCCTCTACATGCGGAGGATACGCTGCGGGTGTTTTATCGAACATCCAGCCTATCTCTTCATCTCCTGCTCTCATCTCTTTCCAGTCCTCTTCATCCAACATACTCATAGCATTTGGCAAAAGTCTTCCCTCTTCAACCTGCATAATATGCTCTAGACTTCCAAAAACTCTCTGTAACTGCTGCATTAGTGCGGGCATATTTTTCTCTTCAACCAAAGCTCTTGCTGTTTTTATCTCTGCTCTGATATCATCGTGAAATGCCCACATATTTTGTGACGGACTTGTCCAGCCGTACTTTTCAAGATATGGAAAAAGCTGGTTCTCTTTTCTTGCAAAATGCTTCTCGACAAGACAAAGCTTTTTAAACTTATCTTCAAACTCTTCGAAGCTTTCTACTATATTGATGCTGCTGATACTCGCTATCAAACCTCTCATCAACATATTTTCTTCCAAATAGACTCTAACCGGATGTCCATCAGGTAAACTTAGATACGGATTCATAATTTTTCCTTAATTTATACTGTTTTAAAATTATACTGTTTTAAAAAATTTACTCTTTGATTTGAGGCAAGATGAAAATTATTACCTATCACTGGGAATTTAATTAATTTAGATGTAAAACAACGATAAAAATTATGATTAATTCACTATTGTTTAAAAATGTTACTTGTAAAATATAATGTTCAGGAGCATTTTCGTCCGCAAAACTATTAATGCCCTTGACATTTATAAAATCAATTATACGAGGTGTATCATGCAAAAAGTGTTCCAAAAAACACTATTAGTTTCTCTTCTTTTGTCTGCTTCGGCGTTTGCTTCCGAACCCAATCTCCTTACATTAGCGACCGGTGGTGCTATTTCCGCTGAAAAATCGGCTACTGTAACACTCAATGATTCAGAGATGAAAGATGTTATCGGTGGGAATTATTCCTATCAGCAAACCGTTTACACGAGTATGTATAAACAGACCGTTGGTAAAATCACAGAGGGGTACTTGGGACGACCTGCGACAATGTACGCGCGCAGAATGAAAAATGGCTCTGTTTCTGTTTGGATTAATTATACATCAGGCGGATATACATATCAAGCGTATGGTACGGAAGCAACACGTTTAATTAACCTCTACCAAAATAGAGCTCGGTCATATTTGTAAGAGAAGGAATAATTATTGCTTGCATAGACATCAAATGCAAGCAGTAGGAATATTAAATGTACTTAACGCAAAGCGGAACAGGCTACACTGTTTATCTTCAAAATAATTACTATGCACAAAAAAATCTTGACGATACACAAGCTATATTAAGTGGTAACGAAGCTTCTTTGACTCTTGATAAAGAGTTGGATGACTATCTTAATAAAATTGTAGATAGTATTCCCGAACTCAAAGCTTCTCAGGAAGCAGGTATAGGTGTCGGATTTGTGATACTGCCCGAAAGTGCTTCTGCTGATTTAAAACAAAGCATCTCTTTCGCTACTGATAAAATGGTTCAAACTGGAACAAATCCTGAGATTTTAAAAGGTATTTTGGGTATTGTAAAAGACACATTTTCATTGGAATATGAAAATCACATGGGATATACATCTGTAAAGAATTATCAACATTCAGTTGATATGAATAGTCTTAATAATATAATGGATAAATTCAAAGACTCATACGGAACAGATACAGCTCTAAGCGAAGCGATGGCTAAGTTTGCCGATTATCTCAACGAGGTATGGGGATTTTTGAATAAAGATGCAGGAAATAACAATGCTGGAAGTATTTTTACATCTTTAGGGCAACTTTCTTCGGAAGAAAAAAAAGGGCAGTTTTTAAATACTTCTGCTTAGTTCGTGTTACTATATGTTAATTAAAAAGAAATTCTTTATGAAAAGAAAAATAATTCGATGATTAAAAAATCGAGAAAACTACGCCCATTTTGTGGTAGTTATGAATCATAATGGAGATTTTGTGAGTATTTTTGATCCAAGTTTCGGTTACTATATCCAAAGCAAAAAAGAATTTTTCAAATGGTGGAGCGAAGAGACTTACGGATATATACTTGTTGTTATGCCTGAAAAAATTACTTCGTTTCCAATTATACCTTTGAATTTACCAAACCAATTGCTTTTTGTACATTGAGCCCTCTCTCACTCTCTAGCGTTTGAAGTTCATCTTTTTTATTTATAAAT
>CAIUZU010000131.1 GCA_903903705.1 uncultured Helicobacteraceae bacterium | reverse complement strand
TGTAGGCGGTAAAAACTCGTCTAATACAAAGCAGTTATTTAGCATATCATGTGATAACTGTAAAGATAGCTATCACATAGAAGATGAAAAAGATTTGGATTTTTCTTGGTTTAAAGATAAGAAATTTTGTGGAATAACGGCAGGAGCTTCAACTCCTGACTGGATTATTCAAAATGTTGTAAATGCTATCGAAAATAATTTAAAAAATTAAAATTTTTTGAGTAAAACAGGCTGTTTTATAGTTCTATCTTTGTGTAAATTAATCAATAATTAGGTATAATTGCGAAATTTTTATGTAACAGAGGATAGGTAATGGCGTTCGATAACGAATCATTTGAAGAAGAGAATTTTGCAGAAATGTTTGCTGCAAGCGAGAAGCAGCAAGAAACAAGTCGCATTGTTGAGGGTGAAATAGTAGAAATCCAAGCGGATGAAAATAGAGCATTAGTCGGTGTTGGCGATAAACTAGAGGGTATTCTTAGTTTAGATGAGATCAGCGAAAACGGCAAATTGAAATTTAATGTTGGTGACAAAATTAAAGTAATGGTTACAGGATACTATAATGAGCGTCCTAAAATATCATACAAAAAAGTTTTAGAGCAACAAAAAACTATTGACTTTATTGATCAAAACAAAGAAAACTTCGAAGATATAATTATTGACGGTGTAATTACTAAGAAAAACCGTGGCGGTTACGTAGTGGAAGCGGATGATGTTTCATTCTTTATGCCTCGTTCATTGGCTGCTTTTAAAGACACTGATGAAGTTATCGGTCGTAAAATAAAAGCTCAGGTTGTTAAAATAGACCCAGAGCAAAACTCAATCGTTGTATCTCGCCGTAAACTTTTTAATGACGAACGTAAAAAGAAAAAAGAGATTATTGACAAGCTGATGGAAAATGATGCGCTTGTTGAAGGAACTATCAAAAAAATCACTAGCTACGGTATGTTTGTAGATGTTGGCGGTGTTGACGGTTTAGTGCACTACAACGAAATCAGCTACAAAGGTCCTGTAAATCCTTCTAAACTTTACAAAGAGGGTGATAGCGTAATGGTAAAAGCTATCTCTTACGATAAAGACAAAAGACATCTTTCTCTATCTATCAAAGCTGTTCAGTCTGATCCTTGGGCAGAAGTTGAGAGCGAATTGGATGAGGGTGATACTATTACCGTAACAGTTTCAAATGTTGAAGCTTATGGTGTATTTGTTGATTTAGGAAATGATATTGAAGGCTTCTTGCATATATCGGAAATTTCTTGGGATAAAAATGTTAAAAATCCTAATGACTACCTAACCGTAGGTCAAGAGATTGATGTTGAAGTAATCGAAATTAACCCAAAAACTCACAAACTTCGTGTTTCATTAAAAAGACTTCTTCCAAAACCGTTTGATGAGTTTATGAAAAATCACCGTGAGGGAGACATAATTTCGGGAGCTGTTACATCTTTAACAGACTTCGGCGCATTTGTTCGTATTGACGGTGTTGAGGGTCTATTACATAATCAAGATATCTCTTGGGATAAGAATGTTAAGTGTAAAGATGTTTTAAAAACCGGTGATAAAGTTGAAGTAAAAATCGCTAAAATCAGTCCTGAAGATCAAAAAATATCACTTAATAGAAAAGCACTTTTAGAGAGCCCGATAGATGCATTTGCAAAAACGCATAAGTTAAACAGTATTGTAATCGGTACAATTCGTGATATTAAAGATTTCGGCGTATTCGTATCTCTAGGAGACGGTGTTGATGCACTTATCCGTGATGAAGATCTTGCTCCTTTAGAAAAAAGCGATTTAGCTGTAGGTCAAACAATTGAAGCTGCGATTGCAGTTGTAGATACTCGCCGTGACCGCATTCGTCTCTCTGTTAAAAAATTAGATTACATAAAAAATCAGGCAATGCTTGAAGAGATTAATGATAATCAATCACACTCTTTAGGTGATTTAATTAAAGATAAATTTAAGTAAACATTGTGCGAAAGATTTTAAAATGGCTTACTCCACTCATTGCGGTTGGAGTGGCTGTTTTTATCGGTCTCTTTCTTATTTCAATTAACTCAAATGATGCTTCTCATAAGTTGGCTCCTCTTGAACATAAAAGTAAGGTATCTGTAAAAGAACCTGAAAAAGTTTGGTTAAACCATTTTTCTAAAACTGAAAAATTAGGATACTTTTATCCTGTCAATGAAGTTTTAATTCAAGTTGATTTAAATGAGAAAATAGTTGCAACTAGTACCACAATATACAAACTCTCAGCTCCACTGTTGGATCCATATCAACTCTTCTGTTTAAAAGAGGAGTTAAAACAGCATCAGTTAAAATATTATCTCAAAAAAGATAAGAGTGGTTCGGAGTTGCTTATTTACTCAAAAGAGATAGAGAAGTTAAATTCTCTTGTTGAAGTGTTAAAAAATTATCAAATTTCAGCCAGTATCGGGCTATACAAAGAGGATATATAATGCAAAAACATACCATAGTGGTTTGTGACCATATACATGAAGCCGGTTTAGAGATGCTCCGTAATGACGAGAGTATTAACTTTATAATGGCAGCAGATGAAGACAAAGTAAAGCTTTTAGATATTATTGAAAAAGCTGATGTTGCAATTACAAGAAGTTCAACGGATGTTGACGATAAGTTTATTGCACATGCTAAAAACATGAAGGCGATAGTTCGTGCAGGTGTTGGAGTTGATAATGTGGATATTCCAGGGTGTTCAAAAGAGGGAATAATTGTCATGAATGTTCCTACAGCAAATACGATTGCTGCGGTTGAGCTTACTATGGCACATATGCTTTCATGTATGAGAATGTTTCCATATTCACACAATCACTTAAAAGAACAGAGAGTTTGGAAGAGAGAGAAGTGGTACGGTTATGAGCTTAAGGGCAAAAAACTCGGTGTCATCGGCTTTGGTAATATCGGTTCTCGCGTTGCTAAGCGTGCTCAAGCTTTTGAGATGGATATAGTTGCTTATGACCCGTATATCAACCCGTCAAAAGTTACGGATTTAAATATGGTTTATACTAAAAATTTTGAAGATATCTTAGCATGTGACATTATCACGATTCATACTCCTAAAAATAAAGAGACTACGAACATGATCGATGCCTCAGAGATTGCAAAGATGAAAGATGGCGTAGTTTTAATCAACTGTGCTAGAGGCGGTCTTTATAATGAAGAAGCACTTTACACTGGACTAAAAAGCGGAAAAATCCGTTTTGCAGGTATTGATGTTTTTGTAAAAGAGCCTGCAACTAACAACCCGCTTTTAGATCTTGATAATATAACTGTTTCTCCGCATTTAGGGGCAAATACTTATGAGTCTCAGTATAACATCGGTGTTCAAGCTGCAGCAAATGCTATTTCTGCAGTTAAGGGTATATCATATCCGCATGCTATGAATCTGCCTATAGATGAGACTAAGATACCGCCGTTTGTAAAGCCGTTTTTAGAGATGGGACAAAAGATTGGCTTCTTGGAGTCTCAGCTAAATAAATCTCAGATAATCTCAATAAAAGTAAGCGGACAGGGTGAAATCTCTAAATATGTAGACTCTTTGGCTACGTTTGTTGCCGTTGGTGCAATGAGTCAGATCAGTGATGATACGATTAACTATGTTAATGCAGATTTTATTGCTAAAGAAAAAGGGATTAAAATCGAGTCAGAAGCGTTAAATGACTCTTCTGTTTATAAAAACCTAATTACAATAAAACTGACAACCGCAGAAGGCGGAACTACTACCATCAGCGCGACTATCTTTGATGATAATATTTTTAGAATTGTTTCAATTGACGGATTTGATATCGAAGTGGCTCTTAAAGGTGATATGATTATTCTTAAAAATCAAGATGTTCCTGGAGTTATCGGAAATATCGGTACAACTTTAGCAAAATATAATGTAAATATTGCCGATTTTTCACTTGCAAGAAATGATAAAAAACAGGCTCTTGCCGTTATTTTGGTTGATAATATTATAAGTGATGCGACTTTGAGTGAACTACTTAAAATTGAGGCTTGTTCAAGCGTTCAATACGCTAGATTATAATCTAGACGATTTTATGCCTGCATGTAACATCGTTACATGCAGAAAACCTCTCTCTACTTTTTTTAATCCAAATTAAAATGTCTCTTTAGATCTGCTTTATATAAAAGCACAGGAACAACCACAAGCGATGAAACTACTGCTGCAATAGTTCCAAATATAAGTGCAACGCCAAGACCTCCAAATACTGCATCTCCTGCTAAAAGTGTTGAAGCAAGTATTATTGCTGCAGCTGTTAAGAAAATAGGCTTTGCACGTGTTGCCGTTGCGTAAGCGATAGCTTCAGCTTTATCCATTTTATTATCTCTCATTAAAGAGGCGGTAAAGTCGATTAAAAGAAGTGAATTTCTTGAGCTTATACCGATAAGAGCGATAAAACCGATGAGTGATGTAGCTGTTAGAAAGAATGTGTCGACACTAAAAAGATTCATAATCCAGTGACCGACAATTACTCCGATGATAGATAAAAATGAGCCTAAGAGGATTATGCCGCTTAGTGTATAACTTTTATAGTAAATCACCATAAGTAAAAATATAAGCACTAATGCGGTAATAAAAGCTGCACCAAGTTCAACAAAAGTATCAAGCGTTACTTCCATTTCGCCGTCCCAAATGAGTTTATAAACCTCTTTTGTATTTTTATCAGTGAGTTTAAGATCAAAGAGCCCAATTTTCTCAATCTCATAGTTGTCGCTAAATGTCTCTAATATAACAGTTCTTGCATCCATGAGAGGGTAAACCTGAGAAACCATATCAGTTTCAGCCATAACATTAGTCATTTTATGAAGATTTTTGCTCATGATCATTGGGTTTGATTTTTTAGGCACTATTGTTACAAGTTCCGTAAGCGGTGTCATCATTCCCGTTGGGCTCATAAGTTTCAAGGAAGAGAGTTTTGCCTTGATAGCATTTAAATCTTTAGATGAAAACTTTTTAGAATCCTGACTTAAAGAGAGATATATTGGAATCTGATCATTGGCTCTATCTGAGTTTTTAACCGCAATTTGCATACCTTCAAACGCCAAATAGAGTATGTCGTTTAACTGTTTTACATCAACGCCAGAGAGTGCAACTTTAATGCTGTTTACCTCTACTTCAAATTTTTCATAGATCTCATCTTGCATTATCTCTATATCAACAAGACCCTCCGTTTTTTTAAATACATCGGCAACCCTAGACGATAATTCTCTGATTCCCTCTGAATTGTCTCCATATATCTCTGCTACTATTGCCGCTAATACCGGAGGTCCTGCAGGTGGTTCTACAAATGTAATGGTTGTTTTGTCATAGAGTGAACCACAACTCTTTAAAATATCCGGTCGCATTCTTTGAACCATCATGTAAGACGGCTCTTCTCTGTGGTGTTTTCTTGAAAGATTTACTACAATCTCAGCAACATTTTCAGCATTTTTAAAGTGTGAACCTTTGATTAGACCTGCAAAATCAAGCGGTGCACCCATACCTAAAAATATCTCAAAATCTTGAACTTCTTTCTCTTTTTTAATAAATTCAGAGACACACTCCGTTACTTGCTTAGTTTGCTCAATGGATCTTCCTTCCGCCAACGTCGTGTATATGGTAAAAGTGTCATTATTTTTCCCAGGAAGCATCTTCGCCAAAACCATTTTTGTGGGCGCAATCATAAGCACCGATAGCATAAATGCCGCTAATGTTACAAGGAGAATGGCATTCCTTTTTGTAGGATTTTGAATACCGTAAAAAATGGCATTTTGAAATTTTTTAAACATTAATGTTTCTCCTCACTATGAAAATCCGGTCTTTTTAACATTCTAGCCGCCAAATATGGTGTAAAAATATATGCAACAAAAAGTGAAGCAATAAGAGCAACCGGAACATTGGCAGGAATCGGTTTCATAAATTGACCCATCATCTGTCCTACAAACGCCATTGGAACCATAGTCATAATAATCGCTAAAGTTGCGATATTTGTCGGTGGTCCAATTTCGTCTGTTGCCTTAACCATGATGTCATCTACACTCTCATGTGCAGACTCTTTTGAGTGAAAATGTCTGTGGATATTTTCTATTACGATAATTGCCGCATCAACCAGAAGCCCCAGTGAGAGCAAGAACGCAAAGAGAGTTATACGATTTATGGTTTGCCCTGTGAGGTATGCTACAAAAAGTGTAATTGCAAGAATTGCAGGAACAGTAAAGGTAACTATGAGCGACTCTCTCCATCCAAGAACCAAAACAAGTAAAATAGCTATAATTACAATTGATAAAAGAAGATGGTAAACCAACTCATTTACTGCTTCATTAGCTCTTTCTCCGTCGTTTCTGGTTATTGAATAGCCGATGTTATTACTGCTTAGGTACTCTTTATAATTTTCTAGTTCCGTTTTTACTGCATTGGCAATTACAACCGCATTTGTGCCTTGAAGTTTTGATACGGTAAGAGTTACCTGATTTTGCAGAGGCAAAAAATTACCGCTATCATCTTTTTTGCTAATTGTTGCAGATCTGAAATTTTGTATATCATATGAACTTTTTATCGTTGCAATCTGTTTTAGATAGATTGGAGAACCCATATATTGAGCGATAATTATATCACCTATATCTTCAGCACTCTCTATCGCATTTTTAACACCAAGAATAATTATCTCGTTCTCTTTAGTTCTGTTTTTTACGGCAGGAACGCTGTACGAGAGTGACTGTACCCCTTGAACGATTTGACCCATGGAGATGTTGTAGCCGGATAGTTTGTTTAGATCTACTTCTATGTTAAATTGATGTTTGTTTCCGCCTTTTAGCTCCGTAACAGCAACATTCGCAAGCCCGTTAATGCGGTGTTGAATATCTTTTACTTTGTCGTATAGATCTGTTTTACTCATATTTTCATCTTTTGAGTAGAACGCGACGGAGACAATAGGGATGTCTACATCAATATCTAAAGGTTTTATGATCGGATGCATAGCCCCTTTTGGAAATATGTCATAGTTTTGCATAATCTTGTCATATATCTTAAGGTTAGAGTCCTCTTTCTTCTCTCCGATAAAAAATGCCGCATTTACAATTCCGACATTATCCATCGCCATAGATGAGATGTTCTCCACACCTTTTACTTCTTTAAGTTTTCTTTCTAATGGCTTTACGATAACTTTTTCAATCTCTGCGGCACTAGCCCCCGGAAGTGCGACTATAACTGTTGAACCGCTTACAACCATTTGGGGGTTCTCTTCACGCGGCATTATGGTAAGTGACAAGTATCCGATAGAGAGTAAAAAAATACCAAGAACGACAGTAAGAGGATTTCTTAAAAATCCAGACGCCAGTTTTCCGGCAATATCTGTGGGTTTATAGTTATTCATGCTCTAAGCCTTACTCAATAACTACTGTAGCATACATACCGGGATAAATCGTGTTGTATACGTTTTTAAACGAAATTTTTATTTTAAATGAGTGTGTCATAGGATTTGAATTTGGGATAATGGCACTTACCGTTCCTACTGCGTTTATGTTTTGTGAGGGGATATTTATAACTACTTTTTTTCCCTCTTGAATAAAACGTAAATTATCTTCTGAAATCTCTGCAGATATTTTTAGGTTTGTCAAATCAGAGAGTTCAAGTGCAGGCATTCCCGGCATTGCCATCTCTCCGACTTTTATATTTTTACTCACAATTACACCATTATTCGGTGCTGTGATATTTAAGTAACGGTACTGATTTTTAACTTCTTCAAGTCGAACTTGTGCCTGAATAACCTGCTTTTTTGCTATATCTATCATATTTGCCAGATTTTGTTCCGCAAGTATAAGATTTTCAACTTCAAATCTAGAAACCATATCTTTTTCAAGTAACCTTTTATGTCGCTCAAGATTAAGTTTTACGTTTGTGTATTGGTTTTGATACATTTGAAGACTCAGTTGTGCCTGTGAAATGCCCAGTTCAACTTGAGTAAGAGCCGAATCTATCTCTTTTGAGTCAATCGTATAGAGCAAGTCGCCTTTTTTGACTGCATCTCCCTCTGATACTTTTACTTCAGTTACAAATCCCATAAAACGGCTTGTTATCATTTTTCTATTGTCGCTTATTACGGTGCCTGATAGCGTTATACTCTCTGCCATTAATGAGCCTGCCAAGACTAAAAGTATTAATATTTTTTTCATTGTTTTTCTCCGTTTGCTAGTTTTTCTAGTGCAAAAATTTTCTCATTTCGTTTGTTTATAGTCTGTTGGAGCTGTAAAATCTTCTGAATTTGCTCAGACTGTTTGATGATGACATCACTCATTGAAGAGAGCTTCTCTTTGTATCTTGCTTCGTAATTTTTGTAGATCTCATCGGCA
>CAIUZU010000130.1 GCA_903903705.1 uncultured Helicobacteraceae bacterium | reverse complement strand
GGTGTTTCTGCACAGCCTGTTGCTGTTGCTGGTGGTGCTGTAGCTGCTGCTGCTGTTGAAGAGCAGACAGAATTCAATGTTGTTATCCTTGATGCAGGCGACAAAAAAATCAACGTAATTAAAGTTGTTCGTGCTCTTACAGGTTTAGGTCTAAAAGAAGCTAAAGATGCAACAGAAAACGTACCTTCAACAATCAAAGAGGGCGTAGATAAAGAGACTGCAATGAATGCTAAAAAAGAGCTTGAAGAAGCTGGTGCAAAAGTAGAAGTTAAATAGTTTCTGCTTTCGAATTGTGACACGAAAAACTATTTTCGTGCACTTTTCGTTTTTTTTGGGCGCTTTTAGGAGTAGATATTAATCTTCTCCTAAAAGTGCCCTTATGTCGTTTATAAGCACTGTGAAAAAAGCTCTGACTTTTGAGCTAAAAATCATCTAGGGACGCCTAGATACGATAACCCTAATCTGAATGATTAGGCTCTTAATAACAACTCACCGAGGTAGCCAATGTTAAACACTTTATATTCCGGAAATCGTCTTCGTATAGACTTCTCTAAAACTCCTCAACAGATAGAAGTACCTAACTTACTACAACTACAGCAAAGCTCATATAACAAATTTTTGATGCTTGAAGAAAAAGATAGATCACAAAGCGGTGTAGAGACTGTATTTCAATCAGTTTTTCCAATTCATGATACTCAAAACAGATTGACTGTCGAGTATATCGGCAGTGAAGTAGGCAAGCCAAAATATACTGTCAGAGAGTGTATGGAGCGCGGACTTACTTATGCAGTAAGCTTAAGAATGAAAACTCGTCTAATTCTTTGGGATAGAGATGAAAATACAAAAGAGAAATTAGGTGTAAAGGATATTAAAGAGCAGAGTATATTTGTTCGTGATATTCCGCTTATGACTGATAGAACTTCATTTATTATCAATGGAGTCGAGAGAGTTGTAGTAAATCAGCTTCACCGCTCACCGGGTGTAATATTTAAAGAAGAAGAGTCAACTACTTCGGGTAATAAACTTATATATACCGGTCAGATTATTCCAGATCGCGGTTCTTGGCTATACTTTGAGTATGATCCAAAAGATATTTTATATATGAGAATCAACAAGCGCCGTAAAGTTCCTGTAACTATTATGTTCCGTGCACTTGGTTACTCAAAGCAAGATATTTTAAAAATGTTTTATCCGATTCAAAATATCAGCATAATTGATAATAAATTTTTAATGCCGTTTAATCCAAATGATTACTCTGCTAGATTAACATATGATCTTGTTGATAAAGAGGGTAGAGTACTTTTAGCATCAGGGAAAAGACTCTCTCCTAAAAAAGCGCAAAAATTTATTGAAGATGGTCTAAATGAAGTTGAATACCCACTTGAAGTCCTTATAGATCGTTATTTGGCTAAAGCTATCGTAGATCCTCAAACAGGTGAAATACTTTTTGATGCAATGACTCGTATTGATGAGACAAAACTTAAAAAGATGGCTGAGATAGGTATTACTGGATTTAACATAGCAAATGATTTGGCTGACGGTGTGGATGGCTCAATAATCAATGCATTTAATGCAGATGTCGACTCTCTTAAATTATTAAAGCAGACTGAAGATATTGAAGATGAGAATGACCTCTCGGCTATCCGTATTTATAAGGTTATGAGACCGGGTGAGCCTGTCACTAAAGAAGCGGCGAAAATTTTCGTAAATCAGCTTTTCTTTGATCCAGAGAGATATGATTTGACAAAAGTCGGTCGTATGAAAATGAATCATAAGCTTGGGCTTAATATTCCTGAATATGTTACTGTTTTAACTCATGAAGATGTTATTGAATCTGTAAAATATGTAATTAAAGTTAAAAACGGACAAGGGCATATTGATGATAGAGATCACTTAGGTAATCGTCGTATCAGATCTATCGGTGAGCTTTTAGGTAATGAATTACATAATGGTCTTATTAAAATGCAAAAAGCGATTCGTGACAAGCTCTCAACTATGAGCGGTCCGATGAATGAGCTTATGCCTCATGATTTAATAAACTCAAAAATGATTACTTCAACGATTATGGAGTTCTTCTCAGGCGGGCAGCTTTCACAGTTTATGGACCAAACAAATCCACTATCTGAAGTTACTCACAAACGTCGTTTATCGGCACTTGGTGAGGGCGGTCTTGTTAAAGAGCGTGCAGGATTTGAAGTGCGTGACGTTCACCCGACTCACTACGGTAGAATTTGTCCGATTGAGACTCCTGAGGGTCAAAATATCGGTCTTATCAATACGCTTGCTACTTACTCAAAAGTAAATGAGCATGGTTTTATTGAAGCTCCGTATAAAGTTATGAAAGACGGGAAAGTTCTTAATGAGATTGTTTATCTTACGGCAACTCAAGAAGAGGGCAAAAAAATTGCAGCTGCTTCAAATAAACTTGATGATAACGGTCAATTTATAGACAAGTTAGTTGTCACAAGAATGGATGGTGAAATTCTGCATCGTCCTGCCGTTGATTGTGAATACGCAGATTTATCCTCTCACATGGTTGTCGGTGTTGCCGCTTCACTGATTCCGTTTTTGGAACATGATGATGCAAACCGTGCACTAATGGGTTCGAACATGCAGCGTCAAGCAGTGCCTCTTATAAAGCCTGATGCTCCTATGGTCGGAACAGGTGTCGAGAAGCTAGTTGCTCGTGACTCTTGGGAGTGCGTAAAAGCTAAGAGATCAGGTATCGTTGAAAAAGTAGATGGAAAACATATCTATGTTATGGGTGAAGATGATGGAGAGATATATATAGATTACTATCCATTGCAAAAAAACCTTAGAACGAACCAAAATACTTCTTTTGCACAAAAGCCTATCGTAAAAGTAGGGCAGAGAGTTGAAGCTAATCAAGTCATTGCTGATGGACCGAACATGGATCAGGGTGAACTTGCTCTTGGTATCAATGCTATGGTTGCATTTATGCCTTGGAACGGTTATAACTTTGAGGATGCTATCGTAATTTCAGAAAGATTGATTCGTAAAGATGCGTTTACGTCGGTACATATCTACGAAAAAGAGGCTGAAGCAAGAGAGTTAAAACATGGTGTTGAAGAGATTACTCGTGATATTCCAAATGTTAGAGATGCTGAACTCTCTCACTTAGATGACAGCGGTATCGTTAAAATCGGTACAAACATAAAAGGCGGAATGATTCTTGTAGGTAAAGTATCTCCAAAAGGCGAGGTAAAACCTACTCCTGAAGAGAGACTTCTTCGTGCAATTTTTGGAGAAAAAGCAGGACATGTTATAAACAAATCTCTTTATTGTCCGCCAAGCATGGAAGGTGTAGTCGTTGATGTTAAAATCTTTACAAAAAAAGGTTATGACAAAGATGCTCGTGCACTTGAGCTTGAAAAAGAGGAACGTGACTATTTAGAGCGTGAGCACTATGATAGACTTCTTATGATAGACAAAGAGGAGATGCTTCGCGTTACTAGACTTCTTACAAAAGAGCCTCTGATAGCTGATATTAAAATCGGCAACACAAGCTACAAAACAGGTGATTTGATAGATGCAAAAGATCTAGTTGAAGTAAACCGTTTTGCTATGAATGCGATTATAAAATCATTTAGCGAAGAGATTCAGTCAGAATACAATAAAACGAAAAACTATTTCCAAAAAGAGAAGAGACTTTTCCGTGATGAGCATGAAGAGAAACTAAATATTTTAGAAAAAGATGACATTTTGCCAAATGGTGTTGTTAAGTATGTAAAAGTATATATTGCTACAAAACGCCAACTAAAAGTCGGTGATAAAATGGCAGGACGCCACGGAAACAAAGGTATCGTTTCTATAATCGTTCCTGAGGTTGATATGCCGTATATGGAAGATGGAAGAGGCGTGGATGTTTGTCTAAATCCGCTAGGGGTTCCTTCTCGTATGAATATAGGGCAGATCTTAGAGATGCACTTGGGTATGGCAGGTCGTGAACTTGGACATCAAATTACAAAAGAGTTTGAGTCTAAACAAAAAGATTTTATCCAAAATATTCGTGCTAAAATGATTGAAATTTCTGATGTCGCTCGCATGATGAATGCAAAAGAAGTAATTGGCAAAATGAGCGATGATGAATTGTTGCACCATGCTCGTGACTGGTCAAGAGGTGTCAAATTTGCATCTCCGATTTTTGAAGGCGTAAATGCTAAGGAGTTTGAAAAACTTTTTGAGCTGGCTAAAATGGATACAGACGGAAAAACTGTACTTTATAACGGTTTAACCGGCGAGAAGATCAAAGAGCGTGTAAATGTCGGTTACATGTATATTCTTAAGCTTCACCACTTAGTTGATGAGAAAATCCATGCTCGTTCAACTGGACCATACTCTCTTGTTACACAACAACCAGTCGGCGGTAAAGCACTCTTCGGTGGACAAAGATTTGGAGAGATGGAAGTTTGGGCACTAGAAGCATACGGTGCTTCAGCGGTTCTAAAAGAGATGTTAACTATCAAATCTGATGATGTTGATGGACGTGTGCGTGCATACAAAGCGATTACAAAAGGTGAGTTAGTGCCGGAATCCGGAATTCCTGAGACACTATTTGTATTAACTAAAGAGTTACAAGCATTAGCTCTTGATATAGAAATATTTGACGAGGTAGAAGACAATGAGTAGATCG
>CAIUZU010000129.1 GCA_903903705.1 uncultured Helicobacteraceae bacterium | reverse complement strand
CTCTACATGAGCAAGTAGCCGACGTTATTGCAAGAACTGATTATAATCAATTTACTATTATTCTCTCAAGAGCAAAAAAAGAGGAGTCCTTTACTGAGATAGATAATATCCGTAAAAGTATCTCTGAGTTAAAAATGAGTTCTCCCGAACTTGGAGAGATTAAAATAACCATAAGCGGAGGATATATTATAAAACCAAACAATCTCTCGCTAGAAGAAGCAATCATACAAGCCAAAAAAATTCTTCGACATGCCCAAGAAAACGGCAAAAACAGAATCTCTCAAGTAAAAGATTTAGCTCAGTCGGAGCTACAACGGTAGATCTAAACTATGTTTCGCTCATAATTTTTAGCAATATGTGTAAATTCTACACTATTTCATTATCTTATAAGTGAGTGAATACGGAACACTCTTTGCATTTGTAACAATTTTTTACCATTAGCAAAGGCTAAAAGTTGTACAATCTTCCTCATTTTATTCTTAAAAACAAAGGAAAGCTAATGGGTATTCCTATTTATACTTACGATGCTATTGTCGTCGGTGCCGGTTTAGCCGGTTGTGCCGCTGCAAGAGAGTTACAAATTGCAGGAAAAAAAGTTGCTGTAATTACAAAACTTCATCCGCTTAGAAGCCACTCAGGTGCTGCTCAAGGCGGAGTTAATGCGGCTTTTAGCGACAAAGACAGTGTTGAGTTGCATGAGTTTGATACGGTAAAGGGAAGTGACTATCTAGCTGATCAAGATGCTGTTGAGTTTATGTGTAAAAATGCACCTGAAACAATTCGCTGGGCTGAGAAAATGGGCGCTGCATTTAGCAGAACTGCCGATGGCAAAATTGCTCAAAGACCTTTTGGCGGACAATCTTCTCCTCGTGCATGTTACGCAAAAGACAGAACGGGTCTTACTCTTTTACAAACAATATATGAGCAAGCTTTTCGTGTAGGTGTTAAATTTTGGGATGAGTGGTATGTAGCGGATATTATCTACAAAGACGGAAAAGTTTCCGGTGTTATAGCATTTCATATAAGAGATATGCAAGTAGCGATTTTCAATGCAAAATCAGTTATGTTTGCAACAGGCGGATATGCTAGAAGTTACAAAATCAACTCAAATGCACATGCTAACACAGGCGATGGGCTATCAATCGTTGCTCGCCACGGTCTTCCGCTTGAAGATATGGAGTTTGTTCAGTTTCACCCATCAGGTCTCTCAGGAAACGGTGTTTTAATCTCTGAAGCGGCTCGTGGTGAAGGCGGACGTCTTTTAAACTCTCTTGGCGAAAGATTTATGGAAAAATACGCTCCAAATGCGATGGAACTTGCAAGCCGTGACGTAGTAAGCCGTGCGATTTTAAATGAGATCAGAGAGGGTCGCGGTGTCGGTCCTAGAAAAGATGCTGTTTTTATCGACGTAACGCATTTAGGAAAAGATTTGATTATGGAGAGATTGCCTGAACTTCGTGATTTGGCTATCACTTTCTTAGGTCTTGACATGATAAAAGAGCCTATCCTTATTTCTGCAACAGCTCACTACTCAATGGGCGGAATACCTGTAAATATTGCAGGAAATGTTCGTAAAAACAACAGCGAATTTGTTGAAGGTTTTTATGCAGCAGGTGAGTGTTCATGTGTTTCAGTTCATGGTGCAAACCGCTTGGGTGCGAACTCTGTACTTGAAGCACTTTTGTTTGGTCGCTTTGTCGGTAAAACAATGGTTACCGAGATAGACAATATCGCTCTTCGTCCTGCAACACAAGAAGATGCACAAAGAACTCTTAATGAGATTGGTTTCGTACTAAGTAACAACGGAAATGAGACGATTACAAATCTAAGAGAAGAGTTGCAACAGTGTATGACTGCAAATGCAGGAGCTTTTAGAACAAAAGAGACTCTTGAGATTGCCATTGCAAAAGTAAAAGATCTAAGAGAGAGATTTAAAAATATCCGCATCAAAGACAAATCAAAAGTGTTCAATACAGAGATGCAAGAAGCAATCGAGTTTGGACACATGATTGACTATTCTGCATTCATCGTGGAGAGCGCTATTGCAAGAAATGAGAGCCGTGGTGCTCACTTTAGAGAAGATTTCGATACTCGTGATGATGAAAATTTCCTAAAACACACTATGGCATATATGGATAATGAAGGCAATATTTCGCTTGAGTACATGGATGTCGTTCTGGGCAAACATGAGCTTAAAGCTAGAAATTACTAAGGGGAATTTATGAGTACAAATACAATAACTACACAAAAAGTAAACTTCAAAGTATTTCGTTTTAATGCAGACAATGATTACCTTCCATACTATGAAAACTATGCGATGGATGTTACTTCCGAAGAGGTTGTTTTAGATATTTTAAATAGAATAAAATGGGATCATGACGGTAGTTTTTCATACCGTAGAAGCTGTCGCCACGGTATTTGCGGTGCATGTGCCATCAAAGTAAACGGTCGCTCTACTCTTGCATGTAAAGAGAGTATGACGACTATGATTGAGTATTTTGGAAACGAAATAACTCTTGAGCCTCTAAGCACAAAAAGAGCTATTAAAGATATGATTATCGATAAAGCCGATTTTTGGGATAAACATGCAAGTGTTACTCCGTATCTTGTTGCAGATATTGATGAGTGCCCATCATGCGAAAACTTAGTATCTCCACATGATGCAGAAGAGTTAAATGAAGCAGACCTATGTATCCAGTGCGGTGCATGTCACTATGCTTGTCCTGTTGTCGAGATTAACAGCGACTTCTTCGGCCCTGCGGCGTTTGTTGCGGCATACCGCTTTGAGTCAGATATTCGTGATGGCGATAATCAAAGACTTATACATGTAAATGAAGAGAAACAAGGCGTTTGGGATTGTGCTAAATGTTTTGAGTGTGCGGAAGTTTGTCCAAAAGATATAAATCCAATCGACAAAATCACGAAACTGCACCAAATGGCATTTAAAAAAGGTGTTGCAAAAAACAATGTCGCAACTCGCCATGCAGTCGGTTTCTTACACTCTATCAAAAAACACGGTATGCTTGATGAGGGCGGTTTGGTTCTCTACTCTGAGGGCGTTTCTATAGTAAAACACATTCCTGTCGCACTTCAAATGTTTAAAAAAGGCAAAATCATAATGCCGTGGAATATGCCAAAATCGGATAAACTTGATGAGATTCAAAAACTTATCAAATCATCATCAACAGTAAAGTTCTAGGAGTAAAATAGATGAAAAAATTAAAATACGCACTCTTTACGGGATGTACGGCAAAACAGAGCACTCCTGAGCAGATGATGTCGACCATGGCAGTTGCTAGAAAACTTGATATTGAGATGATAGAGCTAACGGAAGCATCATGTTGCGGTGCTTCACACTTACAAGATTATGATGACTTTTTATCTCTTGTACTAAACGCTAGAAACATCGCTTATGCTGAAAAGCATGGTTTAACGATGGTTACTATCTGTAACACATGTCAGCTAAATACGGCAATGACAAAACATAGACTAGACAACAATGCCGAGCTAAAAGCAAAAGTAAACGAAAAACTCGCAGAAATCGGTTTAGAGTACAAAGGAACATCAAACGTTATCCACTTCCTTTACGCTATCATCGATGATTTCGGTTTAGATAAAATCAAAAAGATGGTTGTAAAACCTCTTAGCCAATTTAACATCGCTCCTTTTTACGGATGTCACAACATCCGCCCGTCTGAACTTCATGACGAGTCTCATAAAACAAAAGAGAATCCATACAACCCTACTTCACTTGATGATCTCATCATCGCATGCGGTGCGAAAAATGTTGATTATGAAGAGAAAAATAAATGTTGCGGTTTCCATATTGAGCTTCAAGCACCTCACACTGCAGCAGTTCTTACGGGAAATGCGATTGCCGGTGCAACTGACCAAAATGCGGATATGATGGTAACACCTTGCCCACTATGTCATCTTAAACTAGACACTCAGACAAAACACGCTTCAGAAGCAATAGGCAGAGAAGTGTCACTCCCTGTTCTTCATATGCAGCAAATGGTAGGACTAGCTCTTGGATGTACTCCAGCAGAGCTTGGGTTAAAACATCATGTTACTGAGGTTAATTTTATCTAAATTGTGATGTGCGTATGCGTTCCACCTCGGGGAGAGGTGGGATGAAAAATTTGTGTATTAATGAGGGGGAATAAGATGTATGTTAAGTTTCCAAAAAAAGCAAATATATATAAAAGTTCAATCAAAATAGTTATTCAGAATATTCCCTACATAGGTGGTGTCTTACCAGAAGTTCTGGATTTAATAACTAATAACCCAAATACTG
>CAIUZU010000128.1 GCA_903903705.1 uncultured Helicobacteraceae bacterium | reverse complement strand
TGCTGAGCATCTGATAAAAAACTTCAAAACCGCCTCTAGCAGCCAACCAATCAATCGCACTCATCTCACTTAACTGAACATACTCAAGCTCATCTCTAAGGAGTTCTAAGACTTTATAGTTGTCTTTTGGATTGATGAAAACAACCATTTGACCCACTTGGATATAAGCATCCAAAACGTCAAATTTTGCTTTTATCGCTTCCAAATCGTGAGCAAAAACTTCATCACTCTCTACTTCGAATTTCGGAACTTGCGGGGAAACATAAAATCTATCCGTATAGTACGGCTTTGCCTGTACATTGTCTTTAGGTTTATAAGCTCTCATTACATTAACCTTTTAGCTTTTTGCGCTCTTGAAGCTTGATTTGCACGAATTTTCTTTTGCAGTAACATTACACCGTACTGAAGCGTTTCAGGTCTTGGCGCACAGCCCGGAAGATACAAGTCCACTGGAATAATTCTGTCCACGCCTTGAACTGTTGCATAAGTGTTAAACATACCGCCCGTATTTGCACATGAACCCATAGAGATAACCCATTTAGGCTCTGTCATCTGATCATAAAGTCTCTTGATAAACTCAGCATGTTTTTTCGTCAAAGTTCCTGCAACTATCATAACGTCTGCTTGACGGGGAGACGCTCTAAAGATTGTTCCGAATCTATCGAAGTCATATCTTGAAGCACCGCTTGCCATCATCTCGATACCGCAACATGCAAGACCGTAAGTAAGCGCCCAAATAGAGTTTGAACGCCCCCAGTTTACAATCTTGTCTATACTTGTAAGTGCAACCGGCAAACCGCCGTTTTGCGTATAATTTACTTTATGTTGTGCCATTCAAGTGCTCCTTTTTTCCATGCATATACGAATCCGATTGTTAATAAAAGTATAAACATTAACATCTCTGCAAAACCAAACCATCCAAGTAGTTTAAAATCAACTGCCCATGGAAACATAAAAACTATCTCTACGTCAAAAAGTAAAAAAAGCAGTGCAAATAAATAAAACTGAGGGGAGATTCTATTTGGCTGTTTCGTAACCTCAGGTCCACACTCATAAACCGACAATTTGATTTTTTCACTATTCTTAGCTGCCAATGCACGACTTGCTAAACGAGCGACAATTGTCGTCATCGTAAATGCACCAAATGTTATGAGAAAAAGTACAAATACCCCAAAATACGGATTTGCAGTACTAATATGCTCCATATAACCCACCTTTGTTATTATTATTGTTTTAAAACGCACAAAAACATAAGCCGTTTGACTTAAATATTTTCACATATTTTTAGAAAAAACAGTTGCAAAGATTGTAGCAAAAAGAGTATTAAATAAAAGATTATGATGATATTTGAAATGATTGTTGTTACAAAACACTACACATTTTTTTTAATGATGTAGTCTTATGTGTAAGATAGAAACACTTTTTGAGATAAAAAAGTTACAAAAAGTAGATTTGTAACACTAATTACCTAAATACCGTCCCTTCTTTTGCGGTTTTAATTTATCTATATCAACCAATATAAAGTCGTCAACACAGTTCCCGAACCCTTTGTCTACTCCAAAATCAATAAATTCAACTCCTCTCTCATCGCATAATTCACTATATTGTTTAAACAGTGTCGGAATTACATAACCCATCAGACCGAGCTCTCGTTTTAAAGTTATCAAATCTTTTGCATAATCATTTTTAAAGAAGAGTTCATCATATTTTTGTTTTTTTGATTCAGGTACAACGTAACTATCACGATGTTTTACGCTTTTTGTTTCTGCACCGAAATAGTTTGTATAAAAATAGACTAAGAGTGCCATAGCATCTTCGCTGTAAGAAGCAGATATGCTGACGCATCCGAACATATATCTGATATCGGGATTTGATCTAAGATATGCCCCTATTCCCTGCCACAAATAATCAAGCGCTCTTGAATTCCAATACTTTGGCTGAATAAAACTGCGCCCCAGTTCTATGGAGCTTGAAAAATATTTGTCAAATGTTTTATCAAATCGATAAAGAGTCGAGGTGTAGAGTCCGTCCACACCGTAAGCATCTATCATTTCGCTTGATTTTACAATACGGTAAGAGCCGACAATCTCTAAATCCTTTTCATCCCATAGGATAATATGCTCATAGCAGTAGTCAAAATCATCTATATCTCTCTGCTTCCCGCTTCCCTCTTTAACTTGACGAAAACTGATCTCTCTGAGTCTGCCTATCTCTTTGATGAGAACATTATCTCCTGCATTTGCGTATAGATAGATTTTTTTGCCATCCGTCGTCTCACCGATAGGTTTTGCATTTTCCAGCTCTTTTTTTAGCTCTTGTCTATTTTGCGCAAGTGCGATGCCGTTATATGTTTTAAAAATTCCTTTTTGATTTTTAGAGATCATGTAAAAATGTTTACGAATCATTTTAACTCTATCCGCCATGCTGATTGATGGAGTGTAGTAGCTCTCATACGGAATACTTTTACCTATGGTAAATGCAATTTTTTTATTGTAATACTTAAACATCTCATTCGGAATCAAGGCAGTTGCTAAAGATTTGTTTAGCATTGAGAGAAAGTAGAATGTTTTTGAATTTTTGGCATCTATAAAAATAGGCAAAATCGGTGACTCTGTTTTTTGTGCTATTTTTAAAAATCCTTTTTTCCACTTCGTGTCTTTAATGCCCTCAAGTCCTGCACGGCTGACTTCACCGGAAGGAAACATTACAATCACCTGATCTTTGTTTAGTGCATCATAAATAGCCTCTGCGGAACTTCTTGTCATCTTTGCGTTTACATTATCTACCGGAATAAGGATCTCGTCCAAATTTTTAAATTCACTCAAAAAATTTGATGCGACTATCTTTATATCTTTTCTCACATCTTTTATAACATTTAAAAGTGCAAGCGAATCGAGTGCGCCAAGAGGATGGTTTGCGATAATGACGACTCTTCCGTAAGAGGGGATTCTTTGGAGCTGGTTTTTATTTATCGCAATGTCGATGTTAAAATAATCCAGCACAAACTCGATAAAATCAAACGCATCAAGATGCCTGTTGTTAACCAAAACATCATTTATCTCATCTTCATGAAATACTTTTTTAAAAAAAGAGATTGTTGTCATGCGAACTAAATCCGGCAATTTTGAAAAAGAGTGGTAGTAGTGGTTAAAGTAGTTCTCTACGCTAAGGGACATAACTCAAGCCACCATGTATAAAGATATAAGCTCTTTTGCCATATCTTCAGCGCTACGCTCTTGAGCCACAAACTCTTCTTCTATATTGCTCCACTCATCCTCAACGATTGCCCTCGCATCATCTCTGTTTATGTTGTAATACTTACATATATAGTCGATTATCTTTGTTGAAAAAACTAGCATAAAAACACCTCGTAGCAAATTTTATGGTGTAATTGTGCATAAAAAGTGTTACAGAGATGTTTCAGTGCGATTACTAAAAGGTTACATGCTTATTAAAAACTTTACCAAAGAGGTGCTTTAGAGATTTTGGAGAGAGGTTCATTTACCTCAAAAAGTTTTGCTCTGATATCTTTTACCCCAAATCCGCTTAGTCTCTCTATGTGCATATTCATATATTTTTTCGCACTTTGCTTATCGCTAAAGAGGTAGATTCCGCCTGCTTCTTTTGTCTCTTCGTTTTGAGTCCAAATCTTCCAAATCAAACCATCTTCATCTCTGATTGACTCTGCAAGTTCCTTAAAAGACTCGCTCATCTCTTCGCCCATTGCTCCCTCAAACGGAAAATCTATCTGCAGCAGTATCATCTAATATCTCTCTTTTTAGTAAATTATTTTATCTTCTTTTGCCTGCCATGCCTTAAACGGTTCAAGACATGCATCTCTATCTATGTTTTTTATATTCAGAAATTCTTTGTCGTAAAACTCTTTATCTCTAAAGCCTATGTCATCCGCATCTTGGCTTGTTGCACCGAAATAGACAGTTCTTATATTTGCCCAGCGTATAGCTCCTACGCACATGGGACATGGCATACATGTTGTGTAGATTTCACATCCCTCAAGGTTAAAAGTTCCGAGTTTTTTGGAAGCTTTTCTTATGGCATTCATCTCTGCATGAGAGGTTGGATCATTTGATTTTAAAACTTTATTATGAGATTTTGCGATGATTTTGCCATCTTTGACAATTGCGGCACCAAATGGTCCGCCATGATTTTTCAAAACCCCTTTAAACGCCTCTTTTACAGCTTCTTGCATGTACTCGTTCATGCTATTTATTTAAAAAACCCATCGATTTTTCGCTGTCAAAACTTGCGTCTTTCTCTTTTTTAATCTCTTGTTCAAAATCTTCTAAAGCAAAGAGCGGCTTCTCTCTTACTGCCACTTTATATGCCGTATTTTTTATGATCAGGTTTATCTGTCCGCCTGTCAAAGAGTAGCCTGAGAGTGCTTCTGCATCAAAGTCTTTCTCATAAGGTGCATCTTTTGGAAGCATCTTTTTCCAAAGAGAGAGTCTCTGTTCTTTGTTTGGTTTTTTGAACTCTATCTTATAGTTAAAACGTCTTGAAAATGCCTTGTCTATGTTTTCCAGCAGGTTTGTAGTCGCTATCAAAACGCCTTTAAATTTCTCAATCTGCTCTAAAAATATATTTTGCATCTGGTTATGCATCTGATCCGCACCGCTGTTTACACCGCTTGAGCGTGCTCCTAAAAACTGGTCTGCTTCATTTAGCAAAAGTATCGGCTCCGACTTTGTTTTTTCACACAAATCATAAAAAGTATCAAAGATTTTGCGGACATTTTTTTCGCTCTCTCCGACATACATGGAGAGAATCTTTGAACAGTCAAACGCCAAAACCTGACGTTTAAGCGACTTTGCAAGTGAGTATGCAGTCATCGTTTTACCTGTTCCTGCCGCACCGTAAAAGATAATTCTTGCGTCAATTCCGCTCTTTTTATCTTTTACGCCCCACTCTACGAGTCTGCCTATAACCTCTTTATCGAGTTGTCGCATAAGGTTTTTAAGCGTCTCTTGCGTCTCATGTGCCAAAACAACATCTTCAAGCGAAGTCTCCGGATCTACAAGCTCAAAAATATCTTGCTCGCTTATAAGCGTATTTAGCTTTATGCGGCGAACTTTCTGTTTTTTCTGCGGATGTATGATGTTATGCAAAACCTCATCGACAATATAAAAAGCTCTTGAAATTCCACCAAAAGGGTTGAGCATCTCTTCATAGTCGATAATTCCGTCATTTATAAGGTTTGAACCGTCTTCTAAAAGTGAGCGGTTTTTGATTCGCTCATACTCGTCAAGCGAAATAAGCTCTATCAACGCATTCATCTCACGCAAAGAGGCATCAGTCGCACTATACTCCTCGCGTAAAAGTGCCAGAAAAATCACCTGCTCTTTTGAATCCATCTTTTTTTGTTTAAAAAATTTGTCAAGCACAAGTTTTCCGGTTGTTTGCCCTACTCTGTCTTCTATGCGTTTTTCCAAAAGTTTGAGCTTTGTTTGCATTCTATCTATTCCAAGTGAGTGTTCATGTACGTTTTGACGAATTGCACTCATTTTTTGGTATAGATCTATACGAAGAAACTGATCTTGTAGATATTCAAGGTGGTCAGAGTATGGTTTGATATCGGGCAATTCGCTCTCAACAGCGCCGTCTTGAAGAATCTTAAGAAATGAGGGCGACAAACCTACAGCATTGTTTAATAGCTCCAGCGGTGTAACTTCAGAAATTTTAACAGGCGTGAAACTCTGTTGATGAAGCCAGCCTAACTCTAAAAGAATCTTAACCTCTTGAAGGTGTTTGATTCCCTCATATTTCTTTTCGCCGTAAATCTCCTGCAAAAGATCAAGGATTATGACATCATCCTCTCCTCTGATATATCTTTTTGCAAGAGTGTGCAACAATACCGCTTCCGTTTTACTACATTTTAACTGGGCAAAAATAAGAGATTTCTCTACATCTTTTGCCTCTAAAAAATCAATTAATGTTTCCAAAAAATTCCTTAAAATTTATACTCTAGTGCAGATGAGATTATGAGTACATTTGAATCCTCAAACTCCCCGTTTATCGCACTGTTTGAAACTGCTCTCTCATCTCTCATGGAGTAAAGTGCGCCAAGACCTATATTTATCTTCTCGTTTATTTGATACCTTGTGCCAAACGATACCGACACGGAGTCGCTATCAGGCAGTTCAAAACCGATTGTACTCGTCGGTGCAGGCGTTTCATCTATTACAAGACCGCCCATTAGAGTAAGTTTATCTAACTTTTGAGTAATACCCAAACGAAAAACATTCGTGTCTTTCCAGTTTTTTGCTATCGGTGCTCCAAATACAATGTTTGTTGCCGGATTTACCCCAGAGCCGTAGTTAAAATCCAGCTCGCTGTACGAATGCCAGTAGTTTCTCTCATAAACAACTTCAACCGTGGTTTTTGTAGCAAAGGTATATGCTGCTGCAATATTTAGCAGAGCCGGAACTGGAACACTTACGGATGAACTGCTCTGTGAAGCGTACACACTGCTTGCTCCTCCGCCAAAAACATTGGTTACGTCACGATAAGAGAGAGCGGCATCGCCTTTTACGCTTAGATCAACTTTTGAACGGTATGTCAAAGCCAAATCAAACTCGGATGTCGGTTTGCACGAAAGTGCCAAGTTATATCCGAAATCTATAGAATCGCCGTCCATATCACGAGAAGCTATGGCAGAAGTGCTTTTAACTATGCCTTCACTATAGATAGCTCTAAGACCTACTGCGATTGCCGCTTTATCTCCAACTGCAAATGCAACACTCGGATTTACTTCAACAGTTTTGAGTGTAAACTCCTCCGCACTGTAAATTGCAGGAGCCGAATCCCATCTCTTCGACAATCCTGCAGGAGAGACAACGCTGAGTCCAAAACGAACACCGCTTATATTTTGCGAGACATAGTGAAGTGAGGGAACAAAAAAGTTCTCTTTTTTTGATTCTATATCATATCCCGTTGTAGTACCGAAACTAGTCGTATATGAACCTTTATAACCGACATCGCTAAGCCCGATGTACATAAGATCTGCCTCTACAACATTTTCATCTCTCAGAAAAGCCATATTTGCAGGGTTATAGTATGCCGCATCTGCTCCGTTAGAGTGTGCGACGGTTGCGGCACCAAGAGCGACTGAGTTTAGTGAAGTTTCTGGAATTTTGTATCCGCCCGCCATCAAAGCAGATCCGAGAGTCAATAATAAACTAAATCTTTTCACCGTTCTTGCCCTTTTTTCGTTAAATTGTCGCTGATTCTATACAAAACTTGCTTAATTTACAAAAGAGTAAAGAAGTGCTATTTCCTCTTTCCAGATACTATCATCAATCGTCTCAAGTATAAGAGGAATATCATCCATACGTTCGTCATTCATGATAAATCTAAACGCATCCAAACCGATTTCACCGGCTCCTAGAGAGTTGTGTCTATCTACATGTGAGCCGAATTTCGCTTTTGAGTCGTTAATATGCATGCCCATAAGGTACTTAAAACCTATGATTTTGTCAAATTCGCTCCAGCTTTTATCGTACGCTTCACGTGTACGTATATCGTAGCCTGCACTATACATGTGGCATGTATCTATGCAAACTCCAACACGGCTTTTATCCTCTACTTTGTCGATGATTTGCGCCAGATGCTCAAACTTGAAGCCAAGGTTGCTCCCCTGTCCTGCAGTGTTTTCTATAACTAGGGTTACGCCTTTTGTTTTATCAAGCGTAATATTTATAGCCTCAGAAATTTTAGCTAAACACTCATCTTCGCTTATCTTTTTCAAATGGCTTCCCGGATGAAAGTTAAGCTTGTCAAGTCCTAAAAGCTCACATCTTTGCACCTCATCCAAAAAAGCTTCCATAGACTTTTCTCTCTGCTCATCTTCTGGATGACCGAGATTTATAAGGTATGAGTCATGCGGAAGTATGTGACGAGGTAAAATACCGCTTGCTTGCAGCGCATTTTTAAACTTGTCTATCGTCTCGCCGTCAAGCTCTTTGCCATTCCACTGTCTTTGGTTTTTAGTAAAGAGTGCAAACGCTTTTGCGCCTATGGCTTGTGCGTTTGCAACCGCATTAAAAACGCCGCCGCTTGCACTTACATGTGCTCCTACAAATTTACTCATCTGTATCCCTCATCTTAAATATTATGTCATTTTTTTTATCTCTAAATTGCACCGTATTTAAAACTACCTTGTAGAAAATATCTACATTTTCATCTCTTATCTGCTGTTCAAATCCGCCGTCTGTCTTTTTTAGATTTTTTCCATCATAAATAGCATGAGAGAGAAGCATATTTTGCATTGTGTCATCAGGGTAGATCGATATGAGATAATCTTTATTAAATCCACTTTTGCTCATACACCCGTCACTCGTACATACAAGGTGGTTAATGGCGATTTTCTCTATACATTTCCCTGCCATAAAGAGTTCCAGCTCTATAGTTCTATCGCTGTTTCTTAGATATCCGACATCGGAAAACTTGATCTTGGGTGATTTTATAGTAACGATTTTTGTCTGTGTTTGCTCATAATTTTTAGTGGCACATGCACCAAAAAAGAGAACAAAAATTAGTAATGTATATTTCATAAAGCAAATTGTACCGACATAAGATTACAAATCGTAAAACATATCTGTATTTTGATATGATTTTACTGATGTTACGCACTAAAACGAACGCGTCCGTTTTTCGAGAACTACAAAGGTGTCTTTATGACTTTAAAAAAATTCGATCTCTCCATAACTAACGCAAGCAAAGGCATGGCGTTGATGCTCATTCTTTGGCATCATCTTTTTTATGAAAAACCTGAAATGGGATTGATCGTTTTTCAAACGGCACTTTTGGCGAAAGTTTGCGTGGGGATCTATGTGTTGCTCAGCGGCTATGGTTTAGCGGAGTCAGCGAAGAAAAAAAAGTTGGAAATACTCTCTTTTTATAAAAAAAGAGCTATAAAACTTTATATGAATTATTGGCTAATTGCGCTTATATTTATTCCCATTGGGACGCTTTTTATGGGGCGCTCTTTGGAGAGTGTTTTTGGAGAAAATGCATATTTGGGTCTTTTTATTCAGATGATGGGTATTCACATGTTTACCGATGTGGGCTATGGGTACAACGCTACTTGGTGGTTTGTGAGCCTTATTATCGTTCTTTATGCTATTTTTCCTTTTGCTTTTTATCTTACTCAAAAATTCAAGTTGTGGTTTTTAGCTTTTTGCGCCGTGTTGCTTTTTGTTCCGATTCCGCTCTTAAATGACTGGATTTTCCCTTTTGCAGTCGGTATCTATCTTTCACAAATAGACGGTTTTGTGAGACTCTTTGGATGGTTGCAAAAACAAGGCAATTTAAGATTTTTAATACTACTTCTTTTGACTCTCTTCGCAGCATGGTACAGACAAAACGGCTATCTTTTTGACAGTGTTCGTGCAGATACTTTTTTTGGGATCTTGCTTATTCTTTGGACGACAGAACTGGTTTTAGCTTCAAACAGTGCCAAAAAAGCGCTGGAGTTCATAGGTGTACACTCGTTTAATATCTTCTTGTTTCACACTTTTATCTATTACTACTACTTTTCTGATTTTATCTACAGCTTTAAAAATCCACTGCTTATTTTTACGGTATTGCTCGGGATTTGTTTGATTATTTCAGTTGGCATTGAAGCGTTTAAAAAACAATTTTTCAATAGATAAACCCAAACAGCCAAAGGGGGATTTTATTTTTAAATCCCATCTCTATATCATCCGCCACTACAAAACTCTCTGGCATATCTTTTATCTGTTCAAATGATTTATTTTTACCGCCTATTTCAAAAACATACAAATCATCCACGACAAAATCACCTTTTTGAGCATATTTGACGGCATGGTCTATTTTGAGCTGTGACACAAAAAAACTCTCTCTTAGGCTTCCGATATTTTGGTTTGAACACAAAATATTATAAAGATTTATATTTTCAAGATATATCTTATCGGGCTTGTTGAGAAGTTTTTTATGGGCAAAGTTTCCGCCTATGATTTCGATAAGATTTGCTTTTTTTAGATAGTAGAGATATGAATAAAGCGTGTTTCTGCTAACACCTGCGCTTTGTGCTATATTTTGGATATTTAGCTCAACAGGAACACTGCTACAAAGGAGATGTAAAAGTTTTCTGATGGTGTTTATCTTATCGCTATCTACATTATAAATAG
>CAIUZU010000127.1 GCA_903903705.1 uncultured Helicobacteraceae bacterium | reverse complement strand
TAAATTTATGACCGAAGTCAGTTATGAAGTAAAATTTATTAAACAAGCCAAAATCTCTAAAGAGTATGATGATTCAGCGATTAATGAGTACTACAATGAGAACAAAGCAGATCTTAAAGATGGCGAAGGAAAAATACTACCTATTGAAGCAGCTAAAGATAAAATCAAAGAAGAACTAAATGCAAAAGAGACTAAAAAAGAGGCTTTAAAAGCATATATAGCCTATAAAAAAGGCGAGCTTAAAGACGTAGAGATAAACAATTCTACCATATCTCTTAGCAACAACTCTTTTGGCGCTGAAGCCCTTGAATCTGTGTCAAAACTAACATCTGCTTCACCATTTTCAAAACCTGTTATGGTTGGTGGTGATTTTATTACTTTTGAACTTGTCAAAACAAATCCTTCAACACCAAAAAGCTACGAAGATGCGAAGGGTGAAGTTATTTCTGTCTATGTTCCTGAACAGAAGAAAGCAAAACTTTTAGAGTTGGCAAAAAGTTCATTTAACACATTCCACAGTAGCTCTACTGATTTTATAACAGGAAACGACTCTAACAAACTAACAGATTTAAGTACTCAAGAAGCAGATGAGTTTTTAGCTGCCCTTTTTACTACACAAGACAGAAGAGGATTTGTTTCTCTAGAGAACGGAAATGTGGTTATGTACAATATTTTGGAACAAAAAATGCTTAGCAATAGTAACGTTAACCGGGACAATCCTATTGTCAAATTAAAGAGTGCTATGTTTAATGAAAGTTTAGTTAAAAACTTACAAAACAAGTACAAAACAGAGATTTTCATCCAAGGACTATAAGTTGAGCAGAACTGTTTTAGCCATTGATATTGGTTCAACTAAAATATGTGCAATCATCGCAGAGATAGCTGATGATAACTCCATAGCTATAACAGGTGCCGGAATTTCAAAAGCACAAGGACTTAAAAAAGGAAGCATTACAAATATTGAGCTTGCTTCAAAATCTATAAAATCTGCCGTAAGTGATGCAAAAAGAATCGCTGGGAGTGAAGTTAGTACAGCAATAGTCTCCATTTCTGGAGCTTACACAAAGAGTATAAACTCAAACGGTATTGTTAATATTCAAAATAAAGAGGTAACTTTTAAAGAGATAGAAAGAGTTATGCAAACATCTCTTTATAACGCTAACATACCAAACGAGTATGAAGTTTTACATGCCCTTCCTTATAATTTTAAAGTAGATGATCAAGATCATGTAGAAGACCCGATGGGAATGAATGCTTCAAGACTTGAAGTTGACACTCATATAATTACAACTCAAAAATCAAATTTAAATAATCTTAGAAAAGCTGTTCGCGGTGCAGGTATAGAGGTTGAAGGCATTGTTTTAAATGGATATGCTTCTTCTATAGCAACACTTAATGATGATGAAAAAGAGCTAGGTGTCGCTCTTATAGATATGGGGGGAAACACAAGCAATATAATCATTCATTCAGGAAACTCTATCCGTTATAATGATTTCTTGGGTGTTGGATCTAACCATGTGACAAGTGACCTTTCTATGGCACTTCATACACCTTTAAATATTGCTGACAGCGTAAAACTCAATTACGGTTCACTACTCAATACAAGCAATGACCTAATTGAGCTTCCTATAATCGGCGATGAAAATACAACACATGAAGTGTCTCTTGAAGTTGTACACAATGTTATTTACGCAAGAGTTGAAGAAACTTTAATGATTTTGGCTCAGTTCATTGAGAACAGCGGATTAAAAGATAAAATCGGTGCCGGTGTAGTTTTAACCGGCGGTTTTTCGCAAATGGAAGGAATAAGAGAGCTGGCAGTTGCAACATTCGGTTCTGTTCCGGTTCGTCTTGCTAAACCTAAAGAGATGAGCGGACTTTTTGAGAATCTTCGTTCACCTCAATTTTCAAGTGCAATAGGTCTTGTTCTATATGCTGCATCTGCATACACTCCGTATGAGATAGATGCAAACAAGAGAATAAGACACTCAAATGAAGCACCTGCGGAGCATACACGTATAGATTTAAGTGATGATCTTGCCATTTTGACTCCTCAGTTGCTAAATGATGAAAAAAAAGAGAAGATGATCTCTATTGTGACAAAAAAAGAGAAGAAGAGTGAAGAAGCGGGAACGATTAGTAAATTTTGGAACTGGGCAAACCAGTTATTTTAAGGAGAGAGAATATGGAACCATTTTTAATTGAAGAAGCAAGCAAAATAAGCGGAGCAAGAATTGTAGCAGTAGGTGTCGGCGGCGGCGGCGGTAATATGATTGGGCATATGATTCGCGAAGGTGTAACTGGAATAGAGATGATCATAATTAACACTGACGCTCAAGCTCTAAAGGATATAAAAAACGCAACTACCATACAAATTGGTGCCAAACTTACAAAAGGTCTCGGTGCGGGAATGAAACCTGAAATCGGCAGAGATTCTGCAATAGAGAATTATGAAGAGATAAAAAAAGCATTAACAGGTGCTGATATAGTATTTATTTCTGCCGGTCTTGGAGGCGGGACAGGAACCGGTGCTGCTCCGATAATAGCAAAAATTGCTAAAGAGGTAGATGCATTAACTATATCGATTGTTACAAAGCCTTTTATGTTTGAAGCGCCAAAGAGACTAAAGCTTGCTAAAGCAGGACTTGAAGAACTTAAAAAAGAGAGCGACTCTATCGTTGTTATTCCAAACGACAAACTGCTATCAATCATTGATAGAAAATTAGGCATTAAAGACAGCTTTAAAATCGTTGACAGCGTTTTAGCTCAAGCTGTAAGCGGAACTGCCGGCGTTATATTGTCAAACGGTGAAAATGATATCAATCTTGACTTTGCCGACTTAAGAACAGTAATGAGCCATAAGGGCATGGCTCTTATGGGTGTTGGTGAATATGAGGGTGAAAATGCAGCTTATGAAGCTATTAAGGCGGCAATTGAGTCTCCTCTTCTTGATAATGTGTCTATAAACGGTGCGATGGGTGTTCTAGTGCACTTCCACATGCATCCTAATTTTCCTATGATAGAGACATCTGAAGCTATGATAGTAGTTCAAGAGAGTGCACATGAAGATGCCGATGTAATCTTTGGTACTTCAACGGATGAGACTCTGCCTGAGAATTATGTAAAAATAACTATCATTGCAACAGGTTTTGAAAGAAATTTAAGCTCTGGTTCAAATAACGAAAATTTTATAAGTGATTCTATGGCTCCTATTACAAAAATTCGCCCAAGATTGGTAGTCGGCGGAGATTTTGACGGAAGCCACTTAGATATCCCTTCTTACATGAGACAACAACAAGACTAATACCCTAACTTATTTAAAATCCCATACTCTCCTTTGGGATTTTTTAATTCTCTTTTATGTATAATAACTTAAAAAAAGAGATGAAAAATGAAATTCCTATCAATACTTTTAGCCGCAATTTTTCCTATTTTAGCATCTGCTGCCGGAGTGCAAAATAAAGAACTGCCTTCATCTGAAATGAAAAAACAAAATAAAGAGATTGTTAAGCTAGCTGCTCAAGAAATCTCAAAAACACTTCCTCAAACGGTAGATGAAAAAACAAAACTTGTAGGTGTTAAGGCAGACGACACTACATTAGTTTATATGTATGAGATCAACATATCTCCAAAGAGTGATGAAACGGTAAAAAAAGAGGACTATAGCAGAATGAAAGAGGCTGTAACTTACGGTACTTGCAACTCTTCAAAGCGATTTTTAGATGCTGATATATCTATCCGATATTTGTATAAAAGTGAACATAGTAAATCAGAACTGTTCAAATTTGATAT
>CAIUZU010000126.1 GCA_903903705.1 uncultured Helicobacteraceae bacterium | reverse complement strand
GGTGAAATAAAAATCCATGACTTGATTTGTTACAAATAATATTAAAATCAATTATGCTCTGCTGCTGCTCTATAAATTTTTTTTCTAATGTTTCGATATTTTGGTTAATAATTATACTCATCTTACCAAATTCGTCACTGCCGAGATTTTCTATCGGTTGCACTGTTTTCTCTTTTCCGCTTAAGAAATCAAAAAAGGAGAAGAGCCCCAATTGTATTTTTTCAACTTTATATGCAACGCTTTTGCCAATAAGCATAGAGAAAAGAAGAACTGCCAAGACAAGAGCAACAAGAATTGCAACTGTAAATATAATAGTATTGTTCGCTTCTGCTATTTTATTATTAATCATCGCATCTATTTGCATAAAAAATATTTTTTCTACTTCTCTATAGTCATTGATTACATTTGTTGCTTTAGAGAACCAAACAGAAGCGTCTATGCTAAAGTTACCTTCAGGTTTAGAAAGTGCAGTAGCAATTGCATTTTTAGCAAATAGCGCATCTTCTTTTTGTTGATTTTTTTTGTATGTTTCAAGTGCTTGAGGAGATGCCAAAAGAGAAAATTTATGGTCGTTACACTCTATAATCCCGTTGTTTACACAGAGTGTTGCATAAGCACCCGGTGCAAAAGCGTTGTTGATAAAGGTTCCGTTTAAAAGAGCTCTGGTTTTTCCAAATGACTCTTTTGATGATGTAATATACGCATAAGCTTGAACTAAGCCTGCCACCTCTTTGTCATCTATCATAGAAGGGATTTTTGTGATTCCTTCTAAAAGAGAAGCTATAGTATTTGTATAAAACCCTGTGCCCTCGGCAAGCGAAACAGTCATAGCATTTACGGAGTGTCTATTTTTTGAGAGATTTTCCACAAATGAGGACGGTAAAAGAGTTTTAATTTCTGCTGTTATTTTATCCGTATTTTTTCTTTGCGCTTCCAAGAACTCAACTTTTGCACTCGCCCCTTTTGAAGCAATCGCTCCTGCCGTTAGTCCTCGTTCCACTTGCAGTTCATGAACCAAAGCGGCAAAAGCTTTTGTCTCTGCTGCTTTGGTTTGAACAAAAGAGAGGTTTTTTTTATGTTCCAAGATAGGGGAGATGGTGTATACCCCTAAAATCAAAATACCTAAAATACTTACTAGCGAAAGTAAATACAGCCTTTTTGTGACAGACAAGTTATGTAAAAAATTCATTTTTTTTCCTTAGATTTTTATTTATATTATTTGCCGATATGGCATAAACTTGGAATTAAAAAAATTCCATTTCGGTATCCGATGAAGAGTCATTACTACTTAGAAACGCTTGTAAGCTCAATGCATCACTAATAAGTGAATTATCCATATAGTGTATGTCCTCAGCATCGTGATATAAAAATATTCCTTTCTCCATTTTTCTAAATTATCAAACAACGATCCAAGCATAGGCAATACTGTTGGAAGGATGTGAAGCGCTTTCCCCCATAGGAAAACAATGCTGGACGTTGCCATTCTATCAAATGGAGGATAAATGTACGCTTCCCTTGAGGGCTTTACACACCCACCTGGCAGCATCACAACCATAACTGTGTTGAGTCACTGCCCTTTTTGTACATTAGCATGTATAAATAT
>CAIUZU010000125.1 GCA_903903705.1 uncultured Helicobacteraceae bacterium | reverse complement strand
GGTAGTGAAATAATTCCATCTATAAAACACTCTTGTTTTATAAACTCTCTTAAATTTTTATCATTTTGACGGTTAAATATACCGTCTGGGACTACTACAAAAGCTTTGCCATTTGGTTTTAAAGCTCTTATTATCCACTCCATAAAAAGCCCCTCAACACCTATGGCATTGATTTTATAATATTTTTTAAGTTCACTATCTTTGCTTATCTCTTCTTTGAGATTACTACTTCCACTTGTAACATAAGGAGGATTTGTCAAAATCAAATCATATTCATTTTCTACTGGGTCTCTTAAAGTTCCTAAAATAGAGTTTGTTTTAAGCGTAAAGCTATCGTTAAATATTTTTCCAAATTCTACGGTGTGATTTGGATAATCTTTGATAATCTCACTAAAATAAATAAGCATATTTGCTTTTGCTAAAATAATAGTTTTTTGTTCGTCTTTATCAAAACCTTTATCAAAACCTCTAATGGTTATTTTAGGTATAACTTTATCGCCTTCAATTTTATAAAATTGTGATAGTTTACTTTTGATAGGTTCAAGTAAAAATTTACCAACACCACAAGCAGGATCACAAATAACAGCACCTTCTTTTATCTCATCTTTTGCTATTTTCTCAATAGCTCTTATCACTTTCATAGGTGTAAAAAATTGTCCCCAATTCTTTTTACTAATACTCTCTTTTAGAAAGCTTTCAAATAGTTGGCTTTTAAAATCATAATCGATGTGTTCAAGCCGTCCGTAATCTGCAAATTTCTTTAAAACTTTTATAAAAACCGTACTGTAGCCAGATACAGATTTTTGGTCTTTACTCACAAAAATTGTACCATTAATAATTGTTGTGTTATCAAGCGGGTTATATGGGAATAGTTCTTTGATTTTTTTTCTTATTTCATCTGCATAATATTGCAAAATTTCATCAGCTGAATCTGTAGTTTGCATACTCATCAAAAATTCAAAACTATGTCTATTTTTTAAAATACCTAAATCACTTAAATATTTAAATATAAATAACTCAACAAAAGTATAAAGACAATTTTCAGGAGTAGCACCGCTTACACTCCAAATATCTTGCCAGATAGATTTTGCCAAATCTGTTGGGTTTACAAGTTGTTTGGGAAGTATATTATTATTTTTTTCATTTATTGAATAATTTATTTTTTCTATTAGTGAGGCTAAATGTTCATCTGATGGATTAAATGCTGATTTTATCTCACTTCCAGCTTCATCACAAATTCGCATCCCAGTGAAAGCATTTACCCAAACAGTATCAATAGTGTCAGTTGCAATGATAATTTTGCATCCTAAAATTTTTGCTACTTCTATTTCTTGAGCTATTGCTTTATCTTTTTGAGACGCAGTTTTAAACTCTTTTGGTTGTTTAAATTCTACAACGGCGATAACATCTTTGTTATTGATGATAATTCCATCTACTTTTTTTGATTCTAATGAACCATAATCTACATTTCTTATGATATTGGCGGTTTTAAGAGCTTTAAGAGTTGTTGCACCAATACTGTAATAATTCCACTTTCCAATTTTTGATGTTGGGTTTTTTTTGTCTAAACCTCTTTGT
>CAIUZU010000124.1 GCA_903903705.1 uncultured Helicobacteraceae bacterium | reverse complement strand
GAGTATTTTTCTCTAGCTTAGGGCTTATGAAAGCAGACTCTTAGCACATTCGTTGATTCTTTTACCATCAGCTTTGCCTGATAACTCTTTGCTAGCCGCACCCATAACTTTACCGATATCTTTTATAGTTGTCGCCCCGGCTTTTTCTATTATCTCTCTAAGTGCAGAAGTTAGTTCATCGTCGCTTAGTTGAGCCGGCAGATACTCTTTATAGTAAGCTATCTCGTCAAGTTCAATTTGCATAAGATCTTCTCGTCCTGCATCTCTATACTGCGTTGCAGCATCGTCTCTTCTTTTGACTTGAGACTGTATGATTTTTATGACATCTTCATCGCTTAGCTCTTTTCTCTCATCAACTTCTATCTGTTTAAAAGCACTCATAAGAAGCCTAAGCGCATCTCTTTTTTTTGCATCTTTTGCTTTCATAGCATCTTTTACATCTTCATTTATTTTATCTCTTAAACGCATTTTACCTACCTTTTATATGGAACTATTATTGCTATGATTATATCTAAATAAGCATACCAAATACAAAGTGATGAGAACGATGAAACAATTTTTAATACATTTAATGCCCATTTATGCTATACTTTTTTTGTCTGGGTGCACTGCAAACCTAACAGATCCTGAGATTGACTTTGAGCCTCCGGCTTATGTTGAGCAGATGCCCTCAAAAGAGGATAAAAAAGATTTCGGATCTGTCGGCAGCATCTTTGGACAAGGTGAGAATCCTCTCTTTACAGATCATAAAGCGATGCATGTAAACGATGTAGTGACTGTTGTCATCTCTGAAAATGCAAAGAGTGCAAATAGCGGTTCTAAACAGCTAACAGAAGATGATTCTGTCGGTTTAGGCGGAGGAGCGTTTACACCTGCCGGAAGTAATTCGGCTGTAAATTCAGCAGTGAAAAAATTAAACGGTTTGACAAATGTCGGATTTGAGGCTGCTTCTGCGAGTGCATATACGGGTCAGGGAAGTTCAAAAAGAGATTCATCTTTTACTACAACCGTGTCAGCTAGGATAGTTAAAGTTTTACAAAATGGAAACTATTTTATCTCAGGGAAAAGAGAAATCTTAGTAGATGAACAAAAACAGATTATACAAATCGGCGGAGTTATCCGTCCGTATGATATAGATCAGTATAATAAAATTAACTCTTCACAAATTAGTGATGCGAAGATTCTTTATAAAACAGAAGGGGAAGTTGATCGTGCAACAAAACAGGGATGGGGGTCTAAAGCTATACAGTCTGTTTGGCCGTTTTAGTTTAATACTGCTGATGGGCTTTGCCGCCTTGAATGCACAAGAAAGTTTTAAAGATTTTAAAAAAATTCAAACAGAGTCTTTTCAAACATATAAAGATGAGAGAGATACCGCTTTTAATAAATATCTCAAGCAAGAGTGGGAAGCGTACAACTCCCTTGAGCCTGTGCCGTTATACGAAAAACCCAAACCATTAAATATAGATGTCGCAAAGCCTCAAGAAGTAGAACCTGTCGGTCCAAAAATTGCTATAAAAATTAAAGAAAAGAGTGAGAAAAAGGATGAGCCTGCAGACTTGTCAAAAGAACAATCTCTTCAAATAGTTATAGAACCGGATATCTCCTTTGATTTTTATGGTTCACAGTTGGGATTTAATATACCAAACGGTATAAAAAGTGCAAATTTTTATCCTGCAACGCAGATAGGAATAGCAAATTTTTTCAATAGCGTGGCTTTGAGTGAGTATGAAACTCTTGTCTTGGAAATAGATAAAACATCAAAAGCTATGAATCTTAATGACTGGGGTATCTATCTTTTAGTTACAAAAATTTCAGATAAAGCTACTACAAATCAAGATAATTCCAGACTTTTTAGCTGGTTTTTGTTTAACAAGCTTGGGTATGCGGTAAAAGTAGCTCTTACAAATAAGCGTATTGTTTTGATGCACTACTCTCAAAAAGTTATATATTCTACTCCAAACTATAGTTTTGGTGATAAAAAATATTACGTTGTTTCCGACTATGCAAAAGGTGACGTTAAAAGAGTTTACTCTTATAAACAAGAGTATCCGGGG
>CAIUZU010000123.1 GCA_903903705.1 uncultured Helicobacteraceae bacterium | reverse complement strand
GGTTCATCAGTTAGATGATGTCACAAAAGAGAGTGAAGAAAAAGCTAGTGAAATTTTTGACATTATAGACGGTGTTTCAAATCAATTGATGGAGAGCGAAGAGGCTATGAACAGTGTTCTTGAGACACTAAATAGCAATATTGAAATTTTTACAAAATTAAATAAAAAATTTCCTGATGTTGAAGCTTTCGCAACACAGTTAGAACAAAACAACTCTGCGCTTGATAATGCAAACCAAGCATTAGAAGTTCTTCAGTCAAGCGGTGAAGCGATAATGGATGTTATGGATATTATGCAGTACCAAGATATTCATCGTCAAAAGATTGAACGTGTTATCAATGTTATGCGTGCTCTTTCTAACTACATGAACAGCCTTTTTGAGGGTAGAATTGATGATGAGAAAAGAGTCTCTTCTGCAACACATATTGCCGGAGACACCCATAATGAACTGGCTTCAAACGAAGATATAGAAGCTCTACTAGCTAGCTTTGCAAAATAATGCGTCAAGTTGAGCTACTGTCTCCTGCGGGAACGCTGGAAAAACTAAAAATCGCTATTGATTTCGGTGCGGATGCCGTTTACGGAGGAGTGAGCCACTTCTCTTTACGTATTCGTGCAGGAAAAGAGTTTAGTTTTGAAGAGTTTGCCGAAGGCATTGAATATGCACACACAAGAGGCAAAAAAGTTTATGCGACAATTAACGGTTTTCCATTCAACTCTCAGCTGAACCTTTTAAAAAAACATATTTTAAAAATGGCAGAGTTAAAGCCGGATGCTTTTATAGTCGCAACTCCGGGTGTGTTAAAACTTTGTCATGAGTTAGTACCGGATATGCCGCTTCATCTCTCAACACAAGCAAATGTTATGAATGTTTTGGATGCTAAAGTTTATTATGACATGGGTGCTACACGCATAATCACGGCTAGAGAAATATCTCTTCGAGATTTGGTAGAGATAAAAAAAGAGCTTCCTGATTTGGAGTTAGAAGTTTTCGTTCACGGCTCAATGTGCTTTGCATACAGTGGACGATGTCTTATTTCAACGCTTCAAAGCGGACGTGTGCCAAATCGCGGAAGTTGCGCGAATGACTGCAGATTTCCTTATGAGATGTATGCTGCAAACCCTGAGACCGGAACACTTTTTAGACTTGAAGAGGATGAGGGTATCGGAACATATATCATGAACTCAAAAGATCTCAATCTTGCTTCACACATAAAAGAGATCTTAGATACGGGTGCGGTGGATTCGATCAAGGTTGAAGGGCGTACCAAAACTTCTTACTATGCAGCAGTTACTGCAAAAGCTTATAGAATGGCAATTGATGACTACTATAAGGGCATAAACGATGTAGAGAAGTATCAGTATGAACTTAATTCTCTTCAAAATCGTGGATATACGGATGCATATCTTATCTCAAGACCGTTTGAAAAGCATGATACGCAGAGTTTGGATTTTACCATGCAGCTTGGAACTCATCAGGTAAGCGGACAAGTTAGTGAAGAGGGCACGCATTTTTTATGCAAATATAAAACTCTTCCTAATGATGAACTTGAGATTGTTGCTCCTCTTGGCTCACATATAGAGATAGTCGATAATGAGATAGGTATGACCTATGAGCGTGATGGAAAAGTCTACATGAAGTTAAAACAGCTTTTGGCAGAGAATAGAAAAGTTTGGGATGAAGTGCATAGCGGAAATGTAAATCCGATAACACTTCCACTCAAACTTCCGCCGCATACATTTTTAAGAATTCCCTCGCATACTGATATGGGGACTTATCCGAAAGTTTAATAAGCTTTGTTTATCTATAAAAAAATAGTTTAAAAAGCTATGATATAATCGCCCATCAAAAAAAAGGAAGATAAATAGATGAAATTTGTTTCAATTGTAATAGGTTCAAAAAGTGATTATGAGATAATGAAATCTTGTTCAGACACATTAGAAGCTTTTGGCGTTAAGTACGAGATGATTATATCTTCTGCACACCGCTCGCCTGAGAGAACGAAAGAGTATATCATTAAAGCTGAGAAAAAAGGTGCTCAAGTATTTATCGCCGCTGCCGGAATGGCTGCACATTTAGCCGGTGTTTTATCTTCTAAAACGGTTAAACCTATCATCGGTGTTCCTATGAGTGCTTCAGCTCTAAGCGGAATTGATGCACTTTTATCAACTGTTCAGATGCCTGCTGGAATGCCTGTTGCTACAGTAGCTATAGGAAAAGCCGGAGCTATAAATTCTGCTTATTTGGCAATGCAGATTTTAGCACTTGAGAATGAAGAGTTGGCTATCAAACTAAAAGAGGATCGCATAGCAAAAGCTAAAAAAGTTGAGATGGATTCTCTGGAGATAGAGACTATTCTTTCTTAAAAAATTTGTAACAGGGGCACAAATGAAGTGGATGAGCGATGAAGAGTATATGGAACTCACGGGGCTAGATTTATCGGCGATTGATGATTTGGCAGAGAGAGGCAAGCTTACTATAAAAGTAGAAAGCGGGGTTAGATATATTGACCCATCAAAAGGCAGTGGTGAAGTAGTTCCCGTGCAGCTTAGAGAACTCTCTTCTCGCAACACAAAAGAGATGTTGGTTCAGCCCCAGTTCGTTGAGAAAACCATAGGTACTATCATTAACCTCCACGAAAAAGTTCTTGACGCAAAAGAGGAGACGCTTACTGCAGTAAGAGTAGAAAATACGTTTTTAAGAGACGCTCTTTCTTCTCTTCAAGAGCTTTATGATGAAGATAGAATAACAATCCATACCCTGCAAGAACAGTTAAAACTCTCTCAGCAAGAAGTTGAATTTATGAGAAGAAAATATAAACTCATGTGGAACAAAGCTATAGAAGAACATACAGAAAAGTAAAATATTTTATAGTATGAAAATTGATGAAGCATGTATAGGGTGCATAATAAACCAAAGTGTTAGAGTTGCAGATGCCCTGCATGCTTCTGAGTCTCTCTCAAACGAACTGACATCCACTGTAACAGATATGAGCAAAACATTCTCTTACAATGACACTCCTCCTGAAATAGCCTCTTATGTTTATGAAAAAATGGCACAGATCGCTAACAAAAAAGATCTTTACGATGAGGTTAAAGAGATCTCTACGAAAAAAGCACTCTCTTTTGTCCCGCATTTAGAGGAAAAACTCAAAAACTCAACCGATAAGCTTTTAACCGCTACAAAAATTGCAGTAGCAGGAAATGTTATAGATCTCGCAGCCGCAGTAGAGTTTGACCTTGAAGAGGAATTGGATAAGATTTTTGATACTCCATTTGTACATGATGATTTTGATCTGTTGCAAAAAAAACTCCATAGTGCAAAAACAGTTTTGCTTATCGGCGATAATGTGGGTGAGCATATATTTGACTACATGTATATTAAAACACTAAAAGAGCTCTACCCAAATAGCGCATATTTTTACATGGTCAGAGGCAATCCCATCATCAACGATGTAACCATGAAAGAAGCTCTTGAGGCTGGATTTGATGAGATCTGTGAAGTGGTTGACAGCGGAGTAAATACACCCGGTTTTGTTTATGGCAGAGCAAACGACTACTCAAGAGATCTTTTTGATAGAGCGGATCTCATTATTAGCAAGGGGATGGGAAATTATGAGTGCATGAATGACTCACACAGAATGGATATCTGCTTTTTGCTAAAGATAAAGTGTGAAGTCGTCGCAGCCTCCCTAAAAAAAGAGATTGGCGACATAATTTGTAAGATGATATAAAGCTTTACTGCCCCAATCCAAAAACATTTGAAAGTGTATTTATATAGTTAAAATACCCCGTAATCGCAACAGCTTCAACTATCTCTACATCACTGTAACCTAGATCTTTTAAAGCATCTATCTCCTCTTTGAGTATCTTGTAGCTATCTTTTTTAGACGCTCTTATGCAGAAGTTAAGGAGTGCTTTTTCTTTATCGCTTGCATTTAGTGCATCAACGCCCTGCAAGATCTCCTCGATTCTTTCTTCTGATAAACCCAGCATTTTTGCGATGCCTTTATGTACATCGACACACATTTTACAGCCATTTTCTTTGGAGATAAGAAGTGCTATCGCCTCTTTTATATCGTATGATAAAGCAGTCTCATCAAGAAGATATTTTTGAATCATCATGTCCGTTGCAAAATAGACCTTCTCATCCACTGCCATAAGTTTGAAAATTTCGCCTAATTTCCCTGTTTTTTCTAAGATTGGGAGTGCTCTTTCTTGGATAGCAGGAGTCATCTCTTCAAAGTCCGGAAGTCTAATATGTGCCATTTTTTTTCCTTGATTTTTTTTGTATTATAGGGTGCAATCCTTATTTTTACTTGAGAGGATAAAGTTTTGCTTTGATATAATTACAAAATTTTTTAAAGAGGCAATTTTATGATAACTTTTAGCCAAATGTTACTAAAACTACAAGAATTTTGGATGCAACAAGGGTGCAATATTGTCCAGCCTTACGATATTCCGGCAGGTGCAGGAACATTTCATCCGGCTACATTTTTACGCTCACTAGATTCTACTCCATGGTCGGTTGCTTATGTCGCACCGAGCCGTCGTCCGACAGACGGAAGATACGGTGAAAATCCAAATCGTCTAGGAAGCTACTACCAGTTTCAGGCACTTATAAAACCTTCTCCCGACAACATTCAAGAGCTTTACCTAAAGTCGTTAGAGTATCTCGGACTTGATGTAAAAAATCATGATATCCGCTTTGTGGAAGACAACTGGGAGTCTCCGACACTCGGTGCATGGGGACTTGGCTGGGAAGTTTGGCTAAACGGAATGGAAGTCACTCAGTTTACCTACTTTCAGCAAGTAGGCGGCATAGAGTGCAATCCCGTCGCAGTCGAGATAACTTACGGAACGGAGCGACTTGCCATGTACTTGCAAGGTGTTGATACCGTTTTTGACATAGTTTGGGGCGAAAACGAACATGGAAAAACACTTTACCGTGATGTTCACAAAGAGGCTGAGATAGAGTTCTCAAAATATAACTTTGAAATAGCGGACACTGCCATGTTGTTTGCGGAGTTTAATGCGAAAAGTGCAGAGTGTTTAAAAACCATAGAAGCAGGACTTCCCCTTCCTGCGTATGACCTATGCATGATGGCGGCAGGAACTTTCAATGTGCTTGATGCAAGAAAAGCCATCAGCCAAACAGAGCGACAAAACTACATCCTAAAAATCCGTGAACTCTCAAAAGGTTGTGCGGAGCTTTATAAATCACAAGAAGTTGAGAGAAATAAGAGAGTTAAGGGGTAAAAAATAATTTATTAAACTTTTGTTGATATAAAACTATGGGAGAAAAGATGACCGCACCGATAAATCAATCTAGCTTTACAAAGTATCAACCGTTTGTAAAATGGGTTGGCTGCAAAAGACAAAAAAGTTTATCTTTTTAAAAAGTGGCTTGATGAATTTAAAAAAATATATTGAACTAAGTAATGATTACAAAAGCAAATCACAAAAAACAAGAGTATTTACAGAGCCATTTGTAGAAGAAAATTTTTATTGTCCATATTGCGGTGCTGATTTAATCGGTTGTAAAAATAATGACAAAGTTAGGGATTTTGATTGTAGTAAGTGTAATGAAAATTATGAGCTTAAATCTAAGCAAGGCAAAAGTCTGGGTAAAAAAGTTGCAGATGGAGCTTATAGTG
>CAIUZU010000122.1 GCA_903903705.1 uncultured Helicobacteraceae bacterium | reverse complement strand
CGTCTCTCATGCGTACTAAAGATTCATACTTCTCATAAACTAAATTAGAGTTATTTACAATCGGCTGATAGTAAGTGATGATGTTATCTTTTTTGATTGCATCGGAGAGTTTCTTCGCCCAGTGAATATTCTCTTCATACATTTTGTTAAGAGATTTTGACTCATCGTATACTAAGTAGTCGGCATTGCTTTTTTTTGCGATTTTAAGAGCCATGTTAGCACTTGAGAGGAGGTGCTCTTTATCTTCAAAAGAGATTCCGCAGCTGCATGATATAAGTATCTCTTCATTATTTACGCTAAATTTTTCCTTTACAATATCAAGTATGCTTTTAACTTTTTCTACTAATGCCTCTTTTGAGTAATTTGCAGCGAGAGCGATAAACTCATCTCCTTGGAGTCTATAAAACTTAAAGTTTTCATCATAAGAGAGTTGATCGTATATTTTTTCTGCAATTGATTTGATAATCAAGTCACCAAATTCATGTCCGTAAAAATCATTGATTTGTCTAAAGTTGTCGATGTTAAAAATTGCCGCAGAGAGATTTTCAAGTATTTGCATATCTTGGTTAAGCCTAAACCTGTTTCCACATCCGGTCAGCGGATCTGTTTTTGCTTTTTTTTCAAACTCTTTTCTTTGTTCTATTATCTCTGTTATATCATATCGTATAGCCAAATATTCTACGATGTTGCCATCTAAATCTTTAATGGGAATTATTGTTGTTTTTGTCCAAAAATCTTTACCTTGTTTCGTTTTATTTTTAATAATGCCTTGCCATACATTTGCACTTCCTATAGTTTCCCAAATGTTTTTATACATCTTCGTTGATGTCTCTGTAGAGCTTAAGACATGATGAGTTTTACCGATAATATCTCTCAATTCGTAACCGCTAATCTCTAAAAATTTATCGTTTGCATAAGTAATGATTCCGTTCTTATCAGTTCTTGAGAGAATGGTGCTCATGTCCATAGCTTTTTCATACTCTTTTGAGAGATGTATGGAGTAATCAAAATTTTTATTTGAGAGTTTGAGTTGATTTTCAAAATATTGCGTTATCTGCTTTTGTTGTGTTATATCTGTTCTGATACCTATATACTCTACGATATTGCCGTCTCCGTCCATAATAGGATTTATGATAGCTTTCATCCAGTAGGATGAGCCGTTTTTATTGCGGTTTTTAACTTCACCGATCCACGGCTGTTTGAGATGTTTTATGGTATGCCACATATTTTTAAAGACATCTTTTTCCATATCAGGATGTCTTATAATGCTGTGAGGCTTTCCTAAAAGCTCCTCTTTCGAGTAACCGCTTATTTTGCAAAATTCATCGTTTACATAAGTGATAATGCCTTTAGCATTTGTTTTTGAGACGATGAAGCTTCTATCAACGGTCTGTTTATATTGACCCAGAAGTGCATCCGAGAGTGAATACTTGTCTTCTAGAATATTTGCAGAAAAGAGAATCTGTCTTATGGTATAGACAACCATAGTCGTAACGACCACACATGAAGCGATTAAAAAGAATATTAGAGATACCATTTTGTAAAAAACAGTATCTAATTTTTCATTTATAAGTTGATTTACTTTGTTAAAAAGCTCGTCTTCTGCTTTTTTTAGCAGATTGATGCTCTGTGTTGATTTTTCAAACCAGTAAGATGGCTCGACATAGAAATTTTTACTATTTTTATTTGTTAAAGCAATATTTATCATTCTGTATGTTTCATCTACAGCTTCACCGTCAAAAGTATTATTATAAAAATTTAGCATATCTTTTGGGACTATTATTTTGAAGTTTTCTATATCAATATCAAATAATTTCTGATACTCTTTAACCGATATAAAAGTATCATCTAAAAATTTGTTTGTTATAAAAACATCCATTAATGTTGCTCTGGTTAGTCCCATGTTCTCCTTTGCGGAGGTAAGATAGGTATGAGCTTGGATGTAATTTCTATTCTCTTTGTCATTCATCATAGTAGGTATGATTTTTATAAAATCAAGAAGATAAGATATGTTTTTTGTATAGTAGTTTTTGTTTCAGGCATCATTCGATTAGTGCTCGTTTGGGTACAGTCAAGATTGAGTTATGCAATTGGTAGAGATTTAAGTTTAAATATGTATCGAAGAACTCTTTATCAGCCATATATGACACATATTTCTCGAAATAGTAGTGTAGTAATTTCTGGCATTGCGAATAAAGTAAATACGCTTATAAATGCGACTCTCGTTCCAATTCTTACTATTATTTCATCACTTATGGTAATGGTTATGATATT